>CALDNG010000265.1 GCA_937915285.1 uncultured Desulfomonile sp.
AAGGGCCGAGGAGGCGTTACGCGAGAGTCAAAGCATGTATGAAGACCTGGTCGCCGGCATGCCCGTTGGGGCATACCGTTTCCGCATGAAAACGTCAGGCGATTGGCAGTTTGACTTTGTAAGTGATCGATGGTGCGAACTGAACGCTCTGGATAAATCGGAGGTCCTTCGTGATCCGGAAGTGGCAATGGCCCACATTCATCCTGACGATAGGGATGGTTTTATCATGCTGAATAAAACTGCCCTCAAGACACTGAATCCTTTCGTTTGGGAAGGCCGTATAATTGTCCGTGGCGAAATTAGATACGCCCATGTGGAATCACGACCCAGGTTGCAGGAAAATGGTGACATCGTATGGAATGGTGTCCACACAGATTTGACAGTTGGCAAAAAAGCAGAAGAGGCCTTGAGGGAAAATGAGGAACTGCTAAGGGGGTTTTTTGAAAATGCCGCAGGTCTGGTGTGGGTAAAGGATCTGAATGGTCGATTCCTAAAGGTCAACCACTCGACTGAAAAATTCTTGGGGCTTCCCCAAAACAAGATATTGGGTCGCACTGTAAACGATCTTTTCCCTGAAGATATTGCGAGACAATATTCCGAAAACGATCTGAAGGCTCTGTTGGGGGATAGTCCATCGAATTTCGAGGAATACGCTCTTGTGGAAGACGGTCTCCATGCTTTCCTTTCAGTGAAATTCCCGTTAAGGAATGCCAAGGGTGAAGTGTTCGGTTTAGGCGCCATCTGTACTGACATTACTGACAGCAAGAAATCAGAAATGGAACGACAACTTCTCGAATCAGCGATCGAGCAGGCTGCAGAGGTCGTTGTGATAACAGATGTGGCTGGAAATATTGTTTACGTGAATCCTGCTTTTGAAAGGGTGACCGGTTATTCGATGCTGGAAGTCATCGGCAAGAACACCCGGATTCTTAAAAGCGGTGAACATGACCGGGAATTTTATCAGAATCTTTGGAGCACCATCAAAAGAGGAGAAGTCTGGGAGGGGCGGTTCATCAACCGTAGCAAGAGTGGCCGGGTGTATTACGAAGACGCCACCATTTCGCCGGTTCGGGAGCCTTCCGGAAAAATAGTTAATTTTGTGGCTGTCAAAAGGGATGTCTCAGAGCATCTGGAACTCTCAATGAAACTCCAGCAGGCCCAGAAGATGGAAGCAGTAGGAACCCTGGCAGGTGGTGTAGCTCACGACTTCAACAACATCTTGCAGGTTACTCTCGGATATACGGACCTCATGCTGAATGATGCTCACCTGCCTGAAGGCTATCGGTCCGACCTCCAGAAAATAAGGGACTCAGCCGTTCGAGGAGCAGATCTGGTGCAAAGACTCATGACTTTCAGCCGGAAGACACAGACCAATCCTCAGCCAATAAATCTAAATACCAGGGTGGCGGAATTGGGAAAGATCCTGGAGCGGACAATTCCAAAGATGATAAGCATACAGTTGAACCTAGACCAGAACCTGAAGACTATAAACGCCGATCCCACCCAGATCGACCAGATACTCATGAACCTTTCAGTGAACGCTCGTGACGCCATGCCCGACGGAGGAAGCCTGGAATTCCAGACTGCCAACGTCGATCTCGATGAACAATTCGCAGACCGGTTGTCCGATCTTAAAGCCGGGTCTTATGTCATGCTAAGAGTCTCTGACTCGGGTTCAGGAATTGACAAAGACTATCTGGAACATATTTTCGAGCCGTTCTTTACCACCAAGGGAGTGAACCAAGGAACAGGTCTGGGGTTAGCCATAGTGCATAGTGTTGTTCAACAGCACGGAGGTCACATATCATGCGAGAGTCAACCCGGTAAAGGGACCACTTTCAAAATTCTGTTACCGGCTTTTGTCTCTGATGAACATGTTGGCGAATGTTCGGAGCAGCCTCACCATCTGGGAGGTTCAGAGACTATCTTGATTGTAGATGATGAAAAGATGGTCAGGGACCTCAGTTCACGAATAATGACAAGGGCCGGATACCGGGTCATCGAAGCCTCAAGTGGGGAGGAAGCCATAGAAATATATTCCAGGAAAATGGATTCCATCGATCTTGTGGCGCTGGACCTCATAATGCCGGGAATAGGAGGAAAACATTGCCTAGAGAAATTGCTGGAAATCAACAGGAATGTAAAAGTCATTATCGCCAGCGGTTATCTATCGGAAAATGAAGTAGACGTAATTCCAGCGGAAATGGTCAAAGGATTCATTCATAAACCGTTTGAAATGGGAGAAATGCTCATGGTCATTCGTAATGCGCTGGATTCCTGATTGATACATTGAGGGTCGATCAATGATCTGATGATGGAAGGCAAGTGTAAATGAACGAAAAAAAATTCAGCCATGAAAATATAATAAAGCGGGCAAGGCAGATATTTCTGCTCATTTCAGCGGGATGGACAGTTCTAATCGTAGGAGTGTGTCTAATGGCCTACGAATACCATCTCCAAACGGCCATGGAATTAGCCGTTGGCGGCTCAACCAGCAATTTTGAGAAGGATGTTGTTTACAGGAAATGGGCCTCTATTCATGGCGGCGTTTATGTTCCTGTCTCTGAACACACTCCTCCTAACCCGTACCTTGCGAATGTTCCGAACCGTGATGTTGAAACCACCTCCGGACTCAAACTTACCCTCGTAAACCCTGCATACATGACAAGACAGGTGCATGAACTCGGGTTGGCGGATTACGGACTTAGAGGTCACATAACCAGTCTGAATCCATTGAGGCCAGAGAACGCTCCAGATGAATGGGAGCGAAAGTCCCTCGAAGAATTTAACCGTGGCAAGGATGAGGTATGGTCTCTCGAAAAGATTAATGACAAAGTTTATCTGCGATATATGCGTCCTTTCCTGGTAGATTCTTCGTGCCTCAAATGTCATGCGCATCAAGGCTACAAGGTCGGCGACATCAGAGGTGGCATCAGCGTTTCTTTTCCCTGGGAAAAATCGGAAAAATCGCTCAAGGCGTATCTTTTAAACAGTGTGGGCGTCTTCGGCCTTATATGGCTGGTGGGAATTTTTGGGATATTTGTAGGACAGAGGGTGCTTTCTTCAAACCTTCTCAGTCAGCAAATCACCCAGGACGCTCTGCGCAAAAGTGAGAACACCCTTCGCACAGTGACAGGGAGCGTGCCACTAGGAATAGGCCTGATGGCGGACAGGAAATTCGACTGGGTAAATGAGGCGTTTGCCGAAATGGTCGGATATACCAGGAATGAGCTTGATTCCAGAACCATGAGTATTCTCTATAAAGTTGATCAGAATTATGGGGACGGAATAGAGAGGGTGTATGCAAAGCTAGTATCTGATCCTTACGCTGAGATTGAAACTCGTTTCACATGCAAGGATGGAAAGGAAATGGATGTTTCTCTGCGCCTTGCTTCGACTGAAAGGGGCAATCCCTCAGGCAGCGTGGTCTTCAGTGTGATCGACATAACGCAGGCCCGGAAAGCGGCCAGGGAACTCGAGGAACAATCCTTCAGGATGCAGCGGGCAGAGCTTGCCGCCAGGTTTGGAAACTGGGAATTCGACATTGGTTCCGGCAAGGTAAGAGGCTCAATGGGAGCAAAGCTCATTTACGGTATGGATCGGGATGAAATAGAGTTAGAAAAAATCAAGGATATTCCTTTACCAGAATATCGCGAGATGATGGACAGCGCCCTGAAAGAGGTAATCCAAAACCGTAAGCCCTATGACATAGAATTCAAGGCCGTGCGTCAATCGGATCAGCAGATAATTGATGTTCACGCAATTGCTGACTTCAATCCTGATACCAACACGATATGGGGTGTTATCCAAGATATAACGGAACAAAAACAGTTTGAGGATGCCCTCAAAAAGAGTGAAGCCAGATACCGGTTTCTGACAGAAAACATCGTGGACGTGATATGGCAAATGTCTCCTGATCTTGTATTCAGGTATGTAAGCCCTTCAGTGAAAAGCCAGTTGGGATACCGGCCTGAGGAAATTTTGGGGAGGACAATATTTGAGTTCCTGACTCCGGATTCACGCACCCATGCACAAAATGCTTTCAGTGAAAGGATGAAAGCCTTCCAGGAAAAATCCATCCTTGAAGGGACAGTTTATGAACTGGAGTTTGTTCGCACGGACAATTCCACTATCTGGACGGAAATTACTTCAACCCCTTCATTTGACTCTGATAATAACATACTGGGATTTCACGGTGTCTGTCGGGAAATTACCGATAGAAAGAGGGCTGAGGAATCACTTAGGAAAAGCGAGAGTCTTTTTCGAAGCTACGTCGAATCAGCCCCTCTAGGAATATGGGAGACTGACGGAACTGGGAAACTGGTTTCTGCAAACAAGGCCACCACAGAAATCACAGGATATCCTCACGAACATCTTATCGGCATGAACATGATGGACATCTGTTTGCCGGAACATGTCAACCTGGTGGCTGAACGATTTTCCAGGCTGCGCACATCAGAAATTGAGGCCGCTGAGGTTCAGGTCTTCAAAGCAGACGGAACGATTATTTGGGAGTCGGTCAACGCAGTAAAACTCTCTGAAGATCGCTATCTCTTTTTTATTCAGGATGTTACCGAAAAGAAGCAGGCACAGGAAGAAGTCATCGAGATGGAAAGGCGGCTATTCCATGCCCAGAAACTGGAGAGTCTGGGAGTACTTAGTGGAGGCATAGCTCATGATTTCAACAACCTTTTGGCGATAATCATCGGAAATCTGGAACTCGCTACCGACAAGATAGATCCATCATCCCAGGCTATCGACAACATAGAAAAGGCCATGAGCGCAGCAGAGCGCTCGGCCTCCCTGACCAAGCAAATGCTGGCCTATTCGGGCAAAAGTGTTCTTGATGTAACTGAAATAAATCTCACCGAGATTGTAAAGAGCCAATCGACCATGCTCAAAGCCGCAGTGCTCAAGGCGGCAAATCTTGAACTCAACCTCGATGAAAATCTTCCGGCGCTCATAGGAGACGCGGCAGAGATCCAGCAGGTAATCATGAACCTGATTACAAATGCGTCTGAATCTCTGGAAACAGGCTATGGAACGATCAAGGTGAGCACGGGGCTTCGATACTGCGACAAAGAACTACTCTCCAACAGTCTGCTGCCAGAGAAGCCAACTCCTCAGAACATGGTTTTCATCGAGGTCGAGGATGACGGAATTGGGATGGATTCCAAGACTATCCACCGTCTCTTTGATCCGTTTTACACTACAAAATTCCTCGGACGAGGTCTGGGCATGTCCGTGGTCCACGGGGTGGTAAAGGGACACCGGGGAGCCATAACGGTCAAGAGTCAACCGGCAAAAGGAACCATAGTTACCGTCTATTTCCCAGTTTCAGAATCCGACATGACAAGTCGGGGTGAGACTGTCGATCGGGCGCAAAGAATCCAGGTTCAAAAAGAGGTTGAACAACCTGTCTTCGGTTCAGTCCTGATAGTTGACGATGAGCCACTGGTTCTGGATTTCATGGTAAGCGCCATGACCAGCTTCGGACTAAATCCAATTACTGCTGGAAATGGCAAAGAGGCGGTAGAGGTTTTCAGGAATAACATTGACAACATTCAACTCGTACTGCTCGATCTGTCAATGCCGGAAATGGATGGGGCTGCTACATTCGAGCAAATCAAAAAATTGAAACCCGATGCCAAAATCATTCTTTGTAGCGGGTATAGCGAGGAGGAGATGCTTAGCAGGTTCGAATTGAGTAACCATCCTGCTGCATTTCTGAAAAAACCTAGTAAACTTAAAGAGTTAAAAAGTCTGGTCCGAGGAGTTTTGCAAAACGATCGATAATCAACAGCAAGGAGCCTGCAATAAGGATGTGACGGAACTTTAGCGAATGTTTCAGCCTCCGATCACCCTTGTCAATTCGGCACGTAGCTCTGAAGTCGTATAAGGTTTCTGGACAAATCCGTTAGGCTGGTCGTCTTCAAAGCGACTGATGGTCTGATCCTTGTTGAAACCGCTCATTATAATTACCCTGATATCGGGTTTGATAACTCGCAATTTTCTCAAAACTTCCGTGCCGTCGATTTCCGGCATTGTAAGGTCAAGAAGAACCAGATCTATTTGATCACAATTCTTTTGGAACAATTCTACACCGTGGATTCCGTTTACAGCAGCGCAAGAGCCGTAACCCAGATGTTCGACCATTCTAACAATAAGGTCTCGAACGAGTTCTTCATCTTCTATGACAAGAATCAGCTTTCTGTTGACAGCGCGTCTGACTGGAACCATGGGAATTGGTTTGCGAAGCGTTGGAATCTCCTCGATGGTTTTGGACGGGACAGGGAATAGAACACTTATAGATGAGCCGCGTCCAACCTCAGACTCCACCAGAATAGCGCCTCCGTGAGCTTTCATTATGCCCATCACTGTGGACAGCCCTAGTCCTCTTCCAACGAACTTTGTGCTGAAAAATGGATCGAACAATCTTGATATGGTCTTTTCGTCCATTCCGTATCCATTGTCATCTACCCTGATGCAAACGTATTGACCAGGCTCTGGTTTTTGACTCAAACAACTACGGTTCAGCAAATTGCGGTCACACTCTTCTAGGCTGGTGGTCATGGTTATTCTACCGACACCACCCTGGACTGCCTCTGAAGCATTAGTGACAAGTTGTGAAATGACCTGCAAGACGTGATCCTTGTCGCCTATGATCGACGGTAGTTGATCCTGCAGACTGAATTCCAATGTGGCATTAAGCGATACCAATGATGAAAGTTTTTGAGCGTTGTTTTGTATCAGGTCGTTCAATTTCAGTTCGATTTTTTCGTAAAAAGCATTTCCCGAGTATGTAAGCATTTTGCCGGAGATTTCGGATGCCCTTTGGATGCAGCGGATTGCCGTGGAAATATTGGAATCAAGATCCGAGCCTTGGGGAAGCTCCATCAGGGCGAGTTCAAGATTCCCCATCGCCGCATGGAAAAGATTGTTGAAATCATGGGCTATTCCGCCGGCCATCATCCAGAGACTTTCAAGTTTCTGGAATTGGAGCAACCTTCGTTCCATCTCAAGTCGTTCCTGCTCCATTCGTTTACGCTCCGTGATGTCTCTGAAGATTACATAAGACTGAGCATCACTGCTGGGCGCATCGATAGAGGCTGAAGACACGTCCACAGGAAAGTTCCTACCATCACTCTTTCTGAAGGTGAGTTCTCCCTGAAATCCTCCGGTGCGTTCTCTAACCTCTAAAGCCTCATTAAATCTGGATTCGGTGGTATCAACTATTTCTGATCTGCCTATTGCGCAAATCTCATCTTCACCCATCTCCAGCAAGGAACAGGCGGCCCTGTTGGCGTGCAAAATTCTTCCATTGGTATTTGAAATGAATATGCCATCCAGAGAATTTTCGAAGAGGGACCGGAATTTTTTTTCCGCTTTTTGGAGAGCACGCTCAGCCTCCTTCATCTCGGTAATGTCAACCATAACGGTAAGAAAGCTTTTTTTCCCCTGACTCTCTATAATGTCTCCAGAAAAAAGACCATCAAGGATTCTTGCGTCCTTTGTCCGGACCTTCATGTCCACGTTTCTGACAAAACCCTGTTGTTCTATGAGATTACCTACTTCAGCCTGGACTTTAGGTTGAACAAACAGATCTAGCTCCGCGCTTGTTTTTCCGATAATCTCTTCTCTCGAAAACCCCAGAGTAGAAAGAAAGCTTTCGTTGACATCGGTAAATCTCCTCTCCGGAATGCTGCTCACCGCCATCAACGCGGGATTGCACATGAAGAGCTTATCAAATTTCTGAAGAGCCTCCTGTTCCTTGGAAAGGTCCTTGCAAATCCCGAATATGCAGTCTATGCCGCTCCATTTTCCAAACCAGACGCGGGTTTCCACAGGAACATGATCGCCGTTTTTAGTGCGAATAGGAAGAGGGCATGCATCCCGTAATCCCCCCAGCATGTCTCCAAAAATTGCGACAGCATCTTTCCGAACAGACTCAGGATGAAGATCGAGTAAATGTAGCTCATGAATATCGGATTTATCATAGCCAAGTTTGGAGAAAAAGGCAGGGTTGGTGTGCAGTATTTTGCCCTCGGTACTAGCGATAACTATGATGTCATCCACAGTGTCGAAGAATGTCCTGAAATTCTCCTTACTCTCGACTAGGGCTTCTAAAGTCAGATCAAAAGAATCATGTTCAGCTTTTATTCGATCACAGATCATTGAAATCTCTCCAGTAAGAGCGATTGTCTCACAACCTGGTCCAAAATCAATCAGAAAATTTATTTCATCTATGTAAGGAATGCCGGGGCCAATAAAGAGTGCTGGAATCGCTTTTTAACGGATGCGATTCGTTCAAGGGAAGCTGAAATCTGGATGGGATCAAACTCTTTACTTTCATAGGCCATTCTTAGAGTGGACAAGGCTTCGATAGCTTTATCCTGTGAGTTGCAGATTAACAGGATGTCTGCTCCGGCCCTGATTGACTCGATCACGCATGTCTGGGTAGAGTAAGTCTTTGTGACCGCTCCCATATCCAGATCGTCAGTTATGATGATGCCTTGATAGCCGATTTGGTCTCTCAGCAAGGTCTTCAGAATTCTTTGGGACATAGTCGCTGGAAAAAGTTCATCTATTGACGGAAAAAGGACATGGGCAGTCATCATCATTTCGACGCCGATCTGTGTTGCCCGTCTGAACGGAACAAGGTCTCTGATATCCAGTTCCTGAATGTTCCGTTTGTCTATCGGAAGATCCAGATGCGAGTCTACTATGGTAGCTCCATGACCGGGAAAATGCTTGGCGCAAGGGATAATCCCCTTGGAACGCATTTCTTCAATCACTATCGTTCCCAGCCGGGCCACCACATCAGGGTCATTTCCAAATGATCTATCTCCGATAACGGTTGACTTGAGATCTACCTTTTCATCCACCATATCAAGTACAGGCACAAAGTCCAGGTTGAAACCGGCTGAACGCAGTTCCTGGGCCGTCTGCCTGGCAAAATGAATCACGTTCTTGTCAGGAGTCGCGGAATGAGCCATTTCCCATGACGGAGGAAATGCGCTGAATGGCTCCTTAAGTCTTCTGACTCGACCACCTTCCTGGTCTACAGCAATAAAAAGAGGATCCAACTCAATGCTGGACGCGTATTTTTGAAGATCATCGTTCAATTTCGATATCTGCTGCGGTGATTCAATGTTGCGGGAAAATAAGATTACTCCGTTGGGACGGATTTGGGCCAAGAATTCTTTGGTAGCGGAGTCCAAAGTTGTTCCCTGGATTCCCACCATAAGTAATGAGCCTAAAATTGTTGAAGGATGTTTGTTCAACACTACATTCGCTACCTAATTTTTTAAAAATAGCTATGCAGTCCGGGCAAGTAATTCACCCCGAAATATGTAAACATTACAGCGGCAAAACCGATCACCGAAAGGATTGCCGTTTTTCCGCCAGACCATCCTCTCGTCAGTCGGGCGTGCAAAAAGCCTGCATACACCATCCATGTAATCAGTGACCACGTCTCTTTCGGATCCCATGACCAGTAAGCCCCCCAGGCATGATCAGCCCAGGCCGCTCCGGTTATTATTCCAAGACTCAGAAGCGGAAAACCGACCAGTATTGACCGGTAAACAATCTCATCCAGGAGAGCCTTCTTAGGAAAGAACGACGGAGGATTCTCCCAAGAGCGGACGATCAGAAGCAAAACCGCCGCTACAAATGAAACTGCAAAACCGGCATACCCCAGGAAACAGGTGAACACATGGGCTACAAGCCAGTTTGATTGCAGCGCAGGAATCAAC
Organism: uncultured Desulfomonile sp.; assembly: GCA_937915285.1. Taxonomy (GTDB): domain Bacteria; phylum Desulfobacterota; class Desulfomonilia; order Desulfomonilales; family Desulfomonilaceae; genus CAITZA01. Next base: position 9,756 of record CALDNG010000265.1, read on the forward strand.
GGTCTTATCTGACTGTCTATCAGGAATGTTGACGCCATCACAATAAACACTATCGGCATACCAACAAAGACTATCACGTCGTTCCTGAATTTCCTCCAGACAAGCAGCAGCGCCAAAAGTATTGTCCAAGCAAAGAAAACCAGCGATTCATAAAGGTTTGATAGAGGAGCATGGCCGATTCCCATCCAGTATGACTCTGCCCAACGTAAACCGATTGCCGCTGTGTGAATCACGAATAACAGGACCAAGGTCCAAAAGAGGGTCTTTTTTGCCGTAAGCGCAGCTCGACCCGACAGGGATGTTATAAGATATGCGATTATCCAACCGAGATAACCGAAGGCCAAGTAGCTGTTTAAATCAACACTGTCCATAATTAAACCCACGTTAGTTAAATTACCGTATTAGGGATGAGCTTGCAAAATGTTGTCATGAAGTTTTCAGTGCGTCTTTCACAGTCGATTCGACCGACTCCCTGAATTCTTTACGCATTCTCTTGCTCCGACCGCTCACAGTAATCCTTGTTTTGTCATTTTCTCTAATCAACTCAATATTCAGTCGTTGGATATTGGTAAAAAGTGTGAGTATGAACCCGAATATCAGCATGATGCTTCCGATCCAGACGACCCTGGATCCCGGATCGTATCCAACCTGAAGACCGGTGGCATAAGTGGGTTCATAGCCTTTGAATCCCAGTTTGACACCTCCGATCTTGACCGGAGCCGTGTCATTCTCGTAAAGCCTTATAGTCGAGGGCTTACCATCTTTTGCAGAAACGACAACCTCGATTCCCGCGCCCCTTTGAGAGCTTCCAGGGTCAAAACCACGTATTTTTATCTCCATGCCGGATCCCTTGGTGGTTATTAGCGGCTCCATGGGGTTGACCGATATTGTCTCAGCAGGCCCATCTTCCGATTGAATGGAAATGCTGACCTTTGATATGCCCACTATCCTGTAATCAGATTGGTATAGGGATATTCCATCGAAGGTAATGGGATGGTTTACACGGATTGAGCCTTTGAGTTCATGACCAGACTGATCTATCAGTCTTATGTCGCTGCGGAATTCTTTGGGCTCACCGGTTGGATACCTCGTGAGGGTGAATGCGTCCACGGCAATCGTGAAAGGAAGCGTTTTAACCTCACCGGTTGAAAGAAGAGCATAAGTTGAAGACTTTTCGTTTACTTTGATTTGGACATGTCCCCTGAAACCGAAAAACACCCCAATAAGACCGCCAATCAGGATGACAATTATGGCGATATGAATCAAGGGGAATCCCAGCAAATATATCTTTTGCCTCTCCCAAGACAGCTCAGAGCCAGAGGCGGAATTGGTTTGCTTTGGGGCGCACTTCATTATCGCCTTGAGTCGTTCGGAAAACAGTTTCTTTAATTCATCGGGTGACCTGGAATCCGTCAAGGTCAGAAAAAACGAACGCTTCTTCTGATCTCCCTTCCACTCACTGATTATGAGGGGCATCCTCTTGAGCAGGCATCCCAAGATGTTCATGGCCAGAAGGACGAGCAAACCGGTGAACCACCAACTCCTGTAAACATTGTTAAGATCAAGTATTACAGCAATCCTGGACACGAAAGAATGGCCTGCGCCAGCGCTGACATCAGCCATTTCTCCCTGGGGAATGACGGTGCCCAGTATTGCGCAAAGGGCAAGAAGAAACAGGAGCGTGATGGTCGTTCTGACCGACGTAAAAAAAACCGTGATAATATTGGCTTGTGGGGCTGTTTCTTTTTTCTCGGGCCCCCGTGAAACCTTGGCTTTCATCAATTCTGACTCCGAATGGATCGAGAATATATCCCTAGTGTCTACTTTAGTTTAATTTTTCAGTCAAGAACAGCGAAGGGCCGAAATACATGTAAAATTCGGCCCTGAACAGTTTATGGAAATTTTTTGAGATTGATTTCCTATGTAATGTCAGCACTGTGAGACCTGTATGTGCTCCCCGAAAACGCCTCGCAGAACACCACAGATTTCTCCCAAAGTCGCCCTGGCCCTGACCGCGGCCAGAATTGGATTCATGAGGTTTTCAGAGCTTTTTGCGACTCTCTCCAGCTCAGACAGTATTCCGGCAACAGCATCAGAGTCTCTTTCTGACTTGATTTTGGCCAGACGAATGATCTGGTTCTCCCTGACCTTTGGATCAACCCGCAGAAGATCCTTTGGCGCTACCGCTTCAGTCTGAAACTTGTTAACACCCACTATTACCTGGGCGCCACTCTCCACTGCTTTCTGGAAGTTGTAGGCTGAATCGAGAATCTCTTCTTCAATATATCCACATTCAACCGCCTTAACAGCGCCACCCATTTCATCTATCTTGCGGATATAATCGAAAGCCTTCTTTTCAATTTCACTTGTTAGCGCTTCAATGAAATATGATCCGGCCATCGGATCGACCGTATCGCATGCCCCGGTTTCGTAAGCAATAAGTTGCTGAGTCCTCAATGCTATCTGAACCGAAGACTGAGAGGGTAGGGCGTACGCCTCGTCCCTCGAGTTGGTGTGCAATGACTGAGTGCCTCCAAGAACTGCCGACAGCGCCTGATAGGCAACTCTGACAACATTGTTGTCAGGCTGCTGCGCCGTCAGTGTACATCCTGCAGTCTGAGTGTGGAATCTCAACATCATGGCTCTCGGATTGCTCGCGCCAAACCTTTCCTTCATTATGCGGGCCCACATTCTCCGAGCAGCCCTGAACTTCGCTATTTCTTCGAGAAAATCCATGTGGGAATTGAAAAAGAAACTCAGGCGTTCTCCAAAGCTGTCGACATTTAGACCGGCATTAATAGCCGCCTGAACATACGCTATTCCGTTAGCCAGGGTGAATGCCACTTCCTGGACAGCCGTGCTTCCTGCCTCACGAATGTGATATCCACTTATGCTGATGGTGTTCCATTGAGGGACCTGCGTGTTGCAGAACTCAAAGATGTCCGTGATTATCCTCATAGAGGGAGCGGGCGGGAATATATAAGTGCCTCTAGCGGGATATTCCTTGAGTATGTCATTCTGTATCGTTCCACGTAGTTTGGAGGCGTCTGATCCCTGCTCCTCGGCGGCTACTATGTACATTGCCAAAAGTATGGCAGCCGGGGCGTTAATGGTCATGGATGTGCTGACTGACGCCAGATCAATCCCGTCAAACAGCAACTTCAAATCTTCTACAGAGTCGATCGCAACTCCTACTTTCCCCACTTCTCCTGCCGCCAGTTCATGATCCGAATCGTAACCTATCTGGGTGGGCAGATCGAAGGCCACCGACAATCCTGTTTGCCCCTGCTGTATGAGGTATTTGAACCTCTGGTTAGTTTCTTCCGCACTTCCGAATCCGGCGTATTGTCGCATAGTCCAGAAGCGTCCCCGGTACATGTTTGGCTGGACTCCACGGGTGAATGGATATGCCCCCGGCAGGCCAAGATCCCGTTCAATTTCAAAACCTTCAGCATCCCACGGCCAATAAACCCTATTGACCGGAATCTCAGACACCGTTGTAAACTCGCCCTTGCGTTCCGGTCGCTTGGATAGGCCCTGTTTGAACTTCTCATCTGCCTGTTGGCATTTGTTCCTGAATTCTTCTGTCACGACACACCTCGAT
>CALDNG010000266.1 GCA_937915285.1 uncultured Desulfomonile sp.
CCCAGCCTGTTGTACGAGCTTAACAACCATGCCATGTGAAACTGACCTGATTTCCTTGCGATGTCCATAGCGCTTTGTCTGTTAACATCCTGAATGTCTTGATCAACTCCTTTGTCGAGTAACATTCTGAGAGTATCAAACTGACCGTTTTGAACTGCTACTACAAGTGGCGACACATTCTTCTTGGATTTCACATTTATGTCTGCGCCGTTTTTCCACAGAAAATCGATAACATCATTCTTACCGTTCATAGCCGCTGTCCATAGTGCGCTGAATCCTTGCTTCTTTGAACGAGCGTCAATCGGGACTCCCCTCTGCATTAGCAGTTCGACTACTTTCAACCTTCCTTGAAAGGCTGCAGCCATGAGAGGCGTGACCCCTTCACGTGATTCGGCGTTATAGTCAGCGCCATGATCTAAAAGTAGAGATACGGTGTCTCCGTATCCAGCTTCTGAGGCAAGGAACAGGGAATTACTGCCCTCATAATCCACCGCATTTACTGATGCGCCTTTCTCCAGGAGTGTTTTAGCTGTGGAAGTCTTTCCGTTGCTTGCGGCAAGCATGAGCGGAGATTTTGAGCCCTGGGTTATCTTGGTGTTAACATCTGCTGCATGATCACACAGCAATTGCGTGAGTTTCTCGTATCCGTTCTTTGCTGCGATGTGTAAGGCCGGCCAACCCTCATTGTCTCTCGCATCGACCTTGACCTTCTTCTCAAGAAACTGGGTTGCTATATCCGAATCATCATTTAAAACGGCATGGATTAGAGGCGTCTTGCCTTTCTTATCTCTTGTCTCCAGATCGGCCCAGTTAGTTATGAGGGTTTTTACCACTTCCGGATGGCGCTCCTTCACGGCAATTATGAGGGCCGAATCTCCCTCGGAATTCTTGTAATTTCTATCAGCCCCGTTGGCCAGTAGCAGTTCTACAACATCCGTGTGGCCATATTCAGCCGCTAGTGTCAGCCCTGTGTTTCCCTCCTTATCTTTTGAATTAGGATCCCTGAGATTTTCCAGCAGCAATTTTACTACATCCAGTTTTCCATTGGAGGCTGCAAACGAAATGGTGTCGTCGATTAACTTCTTGGGCTTCTGATTAGTCTGATTTTTGGCATTGGTTTCCGCGGTGGCCAGGGCCTCACTGTTCAGAAAGTATTTGACCACGTCCGTGTTACCCATTGATGCCGCCCAAAACATGGCGCTGCGCGAACCTCCCCCAACTGTCTTTGCCCCGGGATCTGCTCCTTGATCAAGCAGGTTCTTGATCTGATTTAGGTCACCCTTTATGGCGGCCACCATCAACTGCTCTCCGTCCTTGCCAACTGTCGGTATCCGTGCTCCTCGTTCCAGAACAAGATTTACCACATCGGTGTGAGCGCCCTTGGCCGCAAGCATCAGCACCGTATTACCGTCGTTATCACTCAAATATATATTGGCGCCCTTATCCAAAAGGGTCTTGGTCAGACTAAGGAATCCGCCCTTGGCCGACATCATCAGGGCGTCAAGCCCTTTACCGTCCTTAGCGTTTATGTTGGCTCCCTTTTCAAGAAGCAGAGTGACCATTTCTTCACGACCCTTGGCGGCAGCTAGTCCGAGGGCTGTGGTTCCTCCGTTGTCGCGTAACTCAAGATTGGCCCCATTCGCTAACAGCAATTTTGCAATGTCTATGCGGCCAGCGCTGGCAGCATTCATCAAAGGCGTCCAACCGTAAGAATCCTTGGCGTTTACATTGGCGCCACGAGAGAGAATGTAATCAACGCCGGAATAGTCACCTTTCTCCGTTGCCGTCAGCAATACCTGTTCCCTTGTTAAACTAGCCGCTGTCGCTGGTAAGGGCATAAGGCATATAAAAAGAATCAAGACTAGGAAAAGCTGTTTTCTTTCGATTTCCCATGATAGATCGACAAATGAACTAGACATTTTACCCCCTTTGAAATAAGAGCAACGAGGTATTCGTTGGCAAGTCCTATATCTGGTCTGCTTCCCAATTTTCTAGTTAATTTTCCCTGTTGAGTTCAAAAGCCCTGTTTGAAATTTTGCATCCTCCCCGAACTTACCTTGATTTGACACATTAGTCGAACATTTTAGCGCCGGCGCAAGTTGGTATTATCTGCCGGAGGAAAATCCCACCACACTCTAAGCAAAGGACAAAATCCTCCTTTTGCTGGAAACCGAAATCCGTCCAATGACCGTACCGGAAATAGCCAATCACCTGAACCTGTCTCGTGGATACTTAGCAGAAAACGCTCTCCGAGCTTTCAGACCAAAATCATGTGGAGCGGCAAGTGTTTCCCGGTTCATATTCGATAAAAAGCCAGCGATTACATGTGTAAAAAGAGAGGCTGCCTGATCCGTGTAGACATTACAACCTCGACGAAAAACAATTTCACTGCAAATCCTTCCCGCACAATCAGCGGTTCCGACTGACGGCACAGCAAAACCTGTTGGATCTTCCACAGGTGAGGGGGTACCACAGGCCGATTCAGGAGTTTCATCTGCAGGCACAGGGACCATAACAATTACCGGTAATGGGATTTAGACGCTGGTCATAGATGTTGAAGCCATTCCATGATTATGAAGAAGGGCGCAATTTAGTTGTACTCATGGCTCGTGTCAAAATCAGCCACACATTTGGAAATCTTGGCTGTTTTATTTTCAGATTCTAGTGTCCCGTCTCCGAACTGGTTTGCAATGTTGTTTATGTTTGCGGGATGGATCCCTTATTAACAATTGCCAAAGTGTACGGCCTCTGTTAGGCGCAGCGCTTCCAAAGTGACATTTGATCTTACTCTTCTTTGTTTCACGCCCCGAATAACTGAGGGGTTATGGATACCTCAAGTTTAGGTTGATCAACGCTTAATTTCATTCTATAAGTTATGATGGGCTGGGTTATATCGATAGAATTCAACTTCCAGATCATTGCTACATAATAATTCGAGGGAAGGAATATGAGCCGAATATTGTTTCTTATTGCCATATTAGTCGTTACGCATGCATTAATATTCGCGTCTTTCTCTGACGCCTCCGAAAACAGCACCTTGGCGGGATTCAATCATTCACCCACTTCTATGGAGTTTGGTCAAAGTTACCACCAATCGAGTTCAAAGGTTTTCGGTATCGGAGCAGAGTTTCCCAAGTTATTTCTGGGTATGATTGTTCCGAACAAACGCGGCGGGCAATTCATAGAATTGGAAAACTCGAATTTTCAAGGTTTAGGAATACGTAGCATTTTGCAGATGTTCCCTTACAGCGGTGGATGCACATTTGGAATATCAGAGGTCCTATCATTGGGACAGAATTGGAATTTGGACCTGGAAGGGTTTTACCTGAGACCCCAAATTGATTCATCTCAGTCCTTTTATTTCTTCGACCACGCTCAAACTGGAAATTACAGAGAGTGGAGTCAGAACGAGTCCTCGATCGGTTTGTTAGGAGTTGAGTTGAGAGGCATGTGGAATGAGGTCTGGCTGAAAGATGGCTGGTCTATTTGTCTCGGCTTGCGTTTCGATTCTCTGTCCTTGAGTTTCAAAGACCCAACCTCAGTGAGTGGGCCACTTATGGCAAGTTCCCCGGGTTTTAGTTCAGCGGATTCCTTAGACATAACATCTCGCGCATACGTTCCGTACGTCGGCTTATATTTCAGTCAGAAAAATCATTATCTCACTGGGTCATTCAGAGGAATCGTTTTCCCCTTAGTACTTGGAGAGATTACCTACAAAGAGTCTTTTTTGGGCGCTCCTATGCAGTCTTACAGCACTAAAACCAATTTCGAAGATAGTTTCCTGATCGAAATCTACGGTGATGTAGCCTACAGAATTGCTCGATCGATAGACTTAGGGTGTTTCATGAAAATGGGAATTATTAATTCTTACCCGAAAGGCACACTCGAGATAAACCAAGGGGCTAATATTCTATCGAGTATCTCCTACAACATGAACTATCGCAAAATCCAGTACTTGGTCGGGGCTCAGATTCAAATTTCATCCTGGTAGGAATCACCGGTTTTCAACGGTA
>CALDNG010000267.1 GCA_937915285.1 uncultured Desulfomonile sp.
ATGGTCATGACCTGATCAGTCATACCGTTTGAGGCCACATAAACCAGTAACAGCGCCATGACTCTCTCGGGAGATGTCCATGCCACAATCGGCTCGGTAAGACGGCATGACGCTGCGGAAACAACGGTCGATGTTCCCAATATCAGGAGCAAAAGACAGACACCCAGGGTCAGACCTGGAGTCATTTTAGCGTTTCGATTTGCCATTGCTTGTTGACCTCCCTGACAACCTTGAAAATGAATGGGAAGATGTTATTGGCGAGTTTGATCTTGACCCTGGCGTCATCTCTCCAGAATCCCTTTACCTCGTGGAATTCCACCTGCAGTTCTGAATTGATCACCATAAAATCGGGGGTGTATGTTGTGGATGGCGCCAGGATGAGTCTGACGCCTTCAAACATCCACAACCTGATGTCACCGGCGAGGCGTAGTTTATCCAGATGATCTGCGTAGCGTCTTTCCAGTCGGTTCATCGTGTCGTTTTTCAGCGCCGAGACCGAATGTAACTTTGCCAAGCTCCTCATACCTCCGCTCTGACCGCTCGAAATACCTGAGACACAACTTCAGGAACAGTCTGGTGTCAGTCGCTTTTTCAGCCGTCGTTTCCTGACGTTTGATGATTCGCTCTATATGTCTGAGAATGACTTTGGGGTCATCTATTCGATCCACTTTCATCAGAACGGAACCTCCTCAAACGGGTTTACACCGGGAGAAGGCTCCTGTTTGCGCTCTTTTGGAATCCACGGGATGATATCCCTGGCTTTTACAAAGGTTACTGTCTGTCTCGCTCCGGACTGGTTTTCAAAATCATATGAGCTGATTGAACCCTCGACATAGACGTAGTCGCCCTTGAGCAGGTTCATGGCTTTCTCGGTGTGCTTCCCGGTAACCTGGATTTTGTGCCAGATTGTCCGGTCGCTGTATTCGTCGTTTCCACCGCTGGTGACTTTCTGCCACTCTGTCGTGGCAAGGCTCAGCCATACAGCGCTGTATTCGTTTTTCTTCCTGGTTTCCGCGTCACGTCCCAGGTGACCCATTAGAGTCACTTTATTGACCGATTTGGGCATTCTTTCCTCCTAGCAGGCCGAATGTTTTTTTCAATTGGGGTCGGCTTGACGAAAGGATCTGGTTTTTAATTTCAGCCAAGGCTTTTGGCAATTTCTCGACAGAACTCCTTGAGATGTTAATGGCACGGGAAATGTCGGAATAAGTGAGATTGTTTGTCAGCAGGATTTCCAGGGCCTTTTCCTTGTCAATCTGGATGTCCTGTTTGAAATGCCATCCATAGGATTCTTCGTGCAGGTTGATGGGGCCATTGGTTTCGGCCCACATTTTGAGCTTTTTCTCCACCTCCTTTATACCGGCCTCCAGTTGCAGGACTGCGTCATAAGCCATGGAGGCCAGGTCGTGACTCATACTGTTAATGAAGTCCGGATCGCTATTTTTCAGGAACGCCAGAAAGGCGTATTTAATTAGCGGTTCGGCCTGATGGGCTTCACCGGAAACTGGCACTATCTGGGGCAGATTTCTGGTCAATGGACATACGTTCCCACGAAAGTCGCATGGCGATCCGAACCAGTTCCTGCAGTGGCTTCCTGGACGGGGTCTTGGTGATGTTCGGTCGATCTTTTTGAGAACCTTCTGCAGGTAGTCAACCAGTGGATTTGAGTTTTTACCCCGGATCTGGGACCTCTTGCCGGATGGGTCTGTGACATGCAGGGACGTGGACCCGTTTTTCCTTTTTCGCCACTCGTAGAGATATTCGTAGCGGTTACCCGAGCGGCAGAAGTAACGAACGAACCTTATGCGTTCATATTCAGGTTGGGCGGCTTTGGCCAAGAGTCCGGCGTAAAGATGCCGCTCAAAAACATCGTCATATTCTGTCATGCCGGTTTTAAGGTCATCAACCAACAGTTCATCGGGAAGGAATACGACCTGGTCGAGGTAACCGTAGGCTGCGGCCTCATCGTCGGTTTCCACGCAGTTCCCTTCTGCGTCAATCTTTACATGCGCTTCTGTCATTTTCTGGAATTCAGGTCCGTGGAAAGGGTCGTTGAGGACGGTTCTCTCGAGAAGGTTAGCCATTTCAGGGTCATCTGTCTGGCTGATAGCGTCCTCAAGAGTCAGTTCACCATCCTCGATCTTCTCCCTGAGCGTATGAATGAGCTTGCCACGCTGGGCCATGAAATTCGATGGTCTCTCAAACCCCAGATTCTTGAAGGCGTGCGCCCTGAACGGGCAGACCAGGAATACCGAATATGTGCTTTTGCTCAAGGGTTTCAGAATCATAGGTATCCATGCTCCCTCAGTTTCTCAATCATGGTTGTCCTCATGAACTGTCTGAGATCCTCGATGCGGTCTTCAGGGCAATCCTTGACAGACTCGACATTCAGGAAATCCAGGCATAGGTATTTGCAATAATCGAAAATGTCCGGATCAACGTCGGGTTTCATCTTTCTCAAACCATCAGGGATCATCGCTATGAGGTCCTCAATGGTCTGTTTCTTTCGGGTCGGATCAATTTCGTTATCGATGGCGCCGTCGCCTGTGTCCTGATCCGCCGGTTGAACCTCTACCGGGGTGATCTCAACGTCTGTGACATCGTCTGTCGCAGGAATCTGCTTGTTGGATTTGCCGGACTGTCCATTCTGGTCGATGGATGGCTTTTTGGGTCTGAAGTCCTTCAATGACGTCTTGACTGAGACGGTCTTTGGGGGAATACCCTGAGTCATTACCTGGCCCATTTCCTCACTGGTGTAGATTCCGCTGAGGTCCTGCGGAAAAGCCTTTCTCAGCGCCATTGACTCGGCGCATTTCAGGAGCATGACATCGGGCATGGTTGCCCATAGACCTGTTGGTCGGCCGTCATAGGTCCTGGCGTACGAGGAATAGAGAGCTGTGGCGATTTGTGGCTGGGGAAACTCGGTGTTTATAACCGATATGGTCGCTGAGACTATCTGATCAGCTTCGGCCGGGTCATATTCTTCATGGGGAATCACATGCTTTTGGCCATTTTTGTCCTTGATGGTCAGTCGGGGATTGACTGATCCGCCATATTTACCGCTTTTGGAAGCTATCAGCCTGAGTCCGTCGATGGAGGTCTGGCTGACTACCGTCCTGCGACCCTGTTTGTCAGTGTATGGAATGAAAAATATCTGCTTGGACTCTATGTCCAGGTTTCGTCTTCTTGCCAGACGGTATGCCACTATTGCTTCTTCCTCCGTTAGACCCGAAAACACCGTTTTCATGAAGATGTCTTTCAGATCATGGGGAATGGAGACGGGTTGTTCCGGACCTGTTTTCTGCAAATCCATTTCAGTTCTCCTCCTCGTCTAAATTCATGCTATTCAGGACCATCCTGTTGTAAATGTCCTTGCTGACGCCGTGTTTGCATCCGACGCATCCGTATGGATTGAGGGGCGTTTCCGCCCGTCGAGTGAATAATATGGCCCTGGATCTGGCCCTGCAGGCTTGACGCGTTATCCTTGCAATTGGGCAGTCTTCGACCAGGGCATGCTGGTTCAGTTCCAGCCATTCCGATGGAGTCATAATTTCTCCCGACTTGATTCAGATAATGTATTGAGGTTCAATTCTCCCTGATCCCGTCCCATGGACGCAGGGATAGAGGTCTGGGCCTATTTCGAACAGGTAGGCTGTCGACGGTTTCTCACCTCATAAGGCCGCACATTTTTTTGATGGAAGATTAGATTCCTGTTTGAGTGGTTGTTGTTGGAATAGAGAAAGAGATCAATGAATTCCTCGGTAATTCGTAATGTTCTCCTTCCTTTTGTTGCGCAGACATTGATAGCGTGAAGCTTGCCGTCATGGATGAGCTTGTAGACTGTCCTGACTGAAACTCCAAGTCTTCGGGCTACCTCGGATGTTTTTAGCATTGATTTACCCCCACATGAGCCAATCGGGCTCAACTCCAAGCGCCTGTGATATCCTTGCCAGCGTCATCGGAGAGGGTGTATTCCCCTGACCGGGGTTTAGCCCATTGTCGGCGGCCCGCCACATGGATATCTGCTGATGCTTGCATCCGATACGCGCGGCGAACCGCCTATCGCTTTCCGAAGGCCTCCGGAACTTTTCCAGGCGCTTGTAGAAAGACACTTTTGTCCCTACTGATAATAAATCTTGACAATAGGATTGTGAAATTGGATAGTGTCAGGCATCAATTACATGACTGACTCCCCACCCCTCGTTGATTTCAATAACGTAAGGAATACCTTACAAAGATAGAGGTGTCAAGTGAAAAATTCAAGTGATATCGCACAATTCCCATGGGCGGAAATTATCAGTAAATACAGATCGGAAAACGAGTCAGTCAGAAGCTTTTGTTCACGAATGGGACTTAACCATCATATTTTTCGATCATGGGAGAAAGGAGAAAAACCGTCTGTAAAAAGCCTCAACAAGATCAAGGACAACCTTTCCATGTCTTATGAAGATTATAGGGAACTGCTCAGGCTTTGCCACAATGTGGAGCCTACAGAGTCCACCTACCAGTACGCACACGTCGAAAAGGACGGACTTGAACCGACCAACCTTCCTTACACCTACTTCTGCAAAAGGCTGTTTTTTCTGAAACCCAGGAATGAATCTTCCAGCGACTTTCTGGAAAGACTTGAAATATCACCGCAGGAATGGATGGAGTGGATGAGGGAGCCCCAACCGAACATCAGGATGGACCGGCTATGGAGTATCTTTACTCGGCTGGGCTATGACAAGAGCAGCCAAATGATCCGGTGGCTTTTAACTGATGACTGTCCGTTGGAGGAAGTGGAGAGGGAGGTTAAAAGGGGCAGGAAAAATGCAAATTCAGGTTCACGGTAACAAGATAAAGGAGCAGGAGCATCCTGGGACTTGAAACAACAACGAAGACTGATTGTATGCGAACATTTTTATCTACAGCGTTTTTAAAAGACCTTTTTCAGACTTAGCAAAGTATCACATTTAACCTAACCAATAGAATTACTACAACAGGACAGCCGGTGTGGCGGGATAGCTGAGCATCAAGCAAAAAATAGTTGTAATGTAGACCTTACATAGTGTATGTTCCCGGCATCACACGCCGACAATTTTCCGAACCGGTCATCTGGGCCAAATCACGAGGGGCAGTTTGCTCCTATCAATGTGTCGTTATTAAGCTTCAGGTGTTGGTCCGGAATACTCACATTGAATCAAGTGGCCATAAGGGGGTGGGACATGGGAAGGTTCTCGAAAGACGCTCTTGAAAATGCTACCGTTTTGTCTGAGAGTCACGTCGCCGGTAAATCGTTGATGACCCCGGATGATCTAGCAAATATTCTCTCTGTTAACAGGCAAACAATTTTTAGATGGGTAAGGGAAGGAAAACTGGGTTGCGTAAAATTGTCCTTCAAAAAACGAAGATTTACCATGGATCAAATCCAGGAATTTGTTGACAGGCATACCATTTCGCCGCCCAAGTCAGTTGACAATGTTCAACCAAAAGATTTTATAATACAGCCAGCAAAACAGAACATCAGTTTAAACAACACAGGGGATACTGCCAGAGTTATAAGAAAGGAGTTAAGCTCGTGGCAGTAGTAAGGAGAAACGGAGCATGGTTCATTTATTTCAGGCCTTTTCACGACAGAAAAATTGGTGTTAAGTTGCTCAACGTTACGGGAAAGAAAGAAGCTAGTCGTATTGAGATTGCTATTCTTACAGCATGCAGGAGTGGGAATTATTCAGGCCTTGATTCCATCTCCCGTGAAACCTGTATCCGGATGTTTAGCAATCAAAAATGGGAACTTCCAACGCAACTTCGTCCAGAGGAGCAACTGAAGGAGATCACATTATGGGACGCCAGCAGGCTTTTTCTGACGTATCCTGGAATAAAGACTAATGCCAACCGGTGGAGAT
>CALDNG010000268.1 GCA_937915285.1 uncultured Desulfomonile sp.
ACTTGCTCTCGATGCGCTCGATCACAATAATGACTCCGATTTCCGATTTGTTCTCCAGGCCATGCAAATAGTAATTACCCTTGCCATTAATTGTGCTAGGCCCATATTTGAGGCTAATACATCTCCTTTGGAGATTTCGCTGAGATCACTGCTACCAAGAAGAGTCACTCAAAGAGAGCAAAGAATCCACATGAAATCCATGGGCGGATAGGTGTTTAAGAATTGTAAATTCCATCGATCGTCTAAAATTCGTATTTTGGAGAGACCTAATTTTTGTGAATAAAAAATCTTAACAACTGAGTCTTTTATAAGAAATGATTGACTTTTATTTTTGTAAGTTACTGAATTTTGCCGGGAATGGCGAGACTCGAACTCGCAACATACGGTGTGACAGGCCTGATCTGGGTGTCGACCGGGAAGTCCTCATCAGCCTCGTAAGATATTATTGTCACAAACATTTCGGGAAGCATATCCAGCCTCCGCACATGCTTGCCTCGGCTGACCTCTTCCCCTATTTCACCTAGTTTCAGGGCCAAGTTCCCAAATCTTCGCTAATCTTTTCCACAATAACGTTCCAAGTTTACATTCACAAGGTGGGTATGCGTATAAAGCCATAAACTCCACCAAGCCTCAGGTTAATCTGAAAGGGAATGTATAGGTTTTCAGGTTCTCCATGCCCTTTGGAAAGAGGGTAGTAGTTGATAATACTGAGGTTATTTGCGATGCCACGTTAGCCATCCTACGTAATACCGCATCCCCTCATCAGAAAACGTTCTCGAATAGAGCTATCGACATCGACATGTTGAAAACCTAGCCGTTGAGGGCTTTCCCGGAAATCGCATTTGGGGGCCTTCGAACAATTCCCCTGCATATTGGAATCATAACCTCCCTATTCTAAAAAACTCCCGAACACGGTTCCACCAGAACAATCATCGCGAATCGTAAAAGGCCTCATTGTCGCAGATTTGAACTAGGTTATCAGAAGTCCACCTGAATTGCGGCACGGACTCCAAAGATTGGGTCAATGTCTCGATTCCAATTTATTCCCCAACGGTTGGCGGCGTTTGGAGTGTCCCACGTAGATTGTCTCCTGTCCACACAAGCGTATTTGAACCAGGCGCCGGGCTGCCAATAGGCAACCCGGGCTGTCAATGTGTATCCTTCGAGGAGTTTCCAATCAATTCCGCCGCCAAACTCATACCCAAGGTCCCTCTCAAGAATGTTGGGCGCATTCACAAGATTTCCGTTAGTATCTGCGAATGAAAGGTCCACGAGATTCCCGCTCGGGTCACTATTACCTTTGTTTCCGTTACCGTACTGCAGCGCAGGAGACGTTATGGAGATGCCAGAAGGATCCGGCCTTATCCATCCCCATCCATATCCCTGGGATATCCTGCTGGCGTACATGCAGGTCAAATATGCGTTCAAGTTGGTTGCCACAGCATAATCCAACCTGACGCCATAGGTGCTCGCATCGGTGATGAAACCGTGACTGGAAGAACGCGAGATGGAGCCGTTCCCCGATCCGTAGTCATAGCCCATCAACAGGCTGTATGGCAAATAAAGGTTCACACCGCCGTTAGGGGAAAATATAGGAACTATTGTAGGCTGCCTGTCGATGAGTTTACCGTCACGCCTGTCTGGACCAGGATAGTAGGCCCATAGAAAACTAATCTTTGCAGGGCCTGCCACCATTCCACACTCAATCATGCCTGCCCATAATTCCCAGTAACGGGTTTGAGGCTGGACATATTTTGAGTTTACTTGATTCAGAGAACGGCCGTTCTGTCTGAAGAATTCCTGATAAAATCCTACTTCGCTGCTAAAGAAGACCATTCCGTTGAAATATTTGAAATTGGTAAATCCGAAAAATTGCGAGCTGTCCACGGCGAAGATCGGATTGTCTTTCGGTAGGCCAGTTTCCGCATAAAGCTCCGATTCCGGGCCCTTGTGACCGTTGCTGTATTCGACGTACGTCTCGGAACTGATGTTTCCGCCGTTATACATCACTAAGAAAGAGAAATGAGGTTGAGCTGCGCCACTCCGGTCTGTTCTCAGTGGATAATTTGAGGATTGTCGAGTGCTCACATTACGACCCGGTCCCCAGAAATAGTATTGAGCGCCGATAATAAAAGGACCAAATGGAACACCGAGGACCAGCGCCTCCGTAGAGTTCTCCAGGGAGTCGATGATCAGGCCCAGTCCAATGGTATTAGGCTGCTTCCCTATTGTTACTATTCCCCATGGCAAGTTGGCTTCAGCATACCATGTTTGCCAGTAACCGGGAGAAAATGACTGTCCGATGCCGGGAGCCTGACTATTGAGGTACCTGGAACTGTTGAGATGGCCGTACGCAATATCTCCCGCAGAAGTTGGATTCCAGGCCCCAATCCTGTAAGATCCTCGAAGTGAAAGCGCCTCATTCACTTTCAGCTTCGGGAAAAAAATTGTGTACATGTAGTTCGCCGCCACGTCCGAACCTGAAGACAGCTCATCACCCCAGAAGGAGACATCGTTGCGGCGGGCAACCTCGTGACCAAGCCAACCGTTGCGTGCAGCTAATCTCACAGTGGCCCCGACAGAGCTGTTATCCTGATTGAACGGTCCGAAAAAGCCTTTGTCCCCCAGTTGGGAGAATTGATAATACTCCCACGTGAAATTACCCGATAAAGAGAACTCTAAGGCCCCGGCATGTGACGCGAATATGAAGAGCAGCCCCAGAATGAGACCGACCAGCCGGTTCTTAATCATGCCTCTCCTTAATGTATGATTCGAAACATTCCAGGGGCTAGGCCCTTAAATGCTTCCAACCTTGATCATGAAGCTATTATTAAGCTTTTCGTCTGATACCAATGCAATAAGACCCGGGCAATCTCAGTCCTCGCCAAGAAAGTCTGGACGTAGGTATGCAGGGTCAGGATACGTATAGAAGCCACGCCCCGACTTTTCCCCAAGCCAGCCCTTATCAATATAGTCCCGCCTGAATTCGTCGGCAAATTGCTGGGCCCCGGAGTCTCCTGTTATTTTGGCCTTGCTCTGCATCACGTGCCAGACAGTATCCAACCCCACAACGTCCATCACTCCGAAAGGTCCGCACGGCATACCCAAATGAAGCATGACCGCCCGGTCCACGTCCTCAATTGAAGCTACCTTTTCGACCAACGCAATATTGATGGCCACATCGTTCATGGCGCCAAAGATGGCGTTCGCAACATAACCGGGGTACTCTCTCCTGAAAACCAGCGGAACCTGTTTGATTCGCCTGGCGAAATCCGCCAGGAGTTCAATAGTTTCCAACGATGTCCCGGGGTGAGGCATTACATCGACCAGTTGATGGTCGAATACGCCGTAAAAGTGTAGAGCGGCGAATTGGGCTGGTCGACCGGTTGCCTCAGCGTACATGGAAGGTAGCAGCGTTGACGTGTTGGTGGTGAAGACCGTTTTTGGCTGGCACAACTGGTGGAATTGCGCAAATACTTTTGCCTTGAGTTCTGGATCCTCAAATACCGACTCGCTGAGCAGGTCGGCGTCCGCCCCATCTTCCGGGTTGGAAGTGTAATGAATCCTCGCCTGTGCCTCATCGGCGGTTTCCGGTGTCATTTTCTGTTTTGCCACCAATTCACTGGCAAATGACGGTATTCTTGTTTTAGCGTTCTCCAGCGACTTGTAAATCGGGTCATAGGCTATCACTTCATAACCGAATCTGGCGCATTGAAGAGCTATCTTCTGTCCCATGGTACCCAAACCTACCACCAGTACCTTGTGAATATCATCGACTTTCATGATTGGTCCTTTCTAAGAGCTAAAACTGCCCATAGCGCTGGAACCGGCCAGAAACAAGGGTGGAGCGGTCCCAACGTCCGGTGAACAAATATGAAATGAGGCTATCCGCCTCGTCACCCTCGAATTGAACCAGAGGCGATACGCCCGCTATCCAGTTTGAATTGACGCTGTAACCGGCTCCGAGGGGCTTTACTACAGTTATTTCTGACCATGGGTCATCAAGCGATGGCTCCATATGGAGCGATTTTACGAAAGCTGGTTCCCAAGTCTCGAAGTCAGTGACGCTGTCATAGTGAACCAGGCTCATCTTCGGGAATTTGGTGTGTCCGTCGTCCGCTTGCCCCATCTCGTACTGAAATAGCAGACACGCCCCCCTTTCCCTGTATCCAGGACCATAATCCTTGCGCATGATTTCCATGAGAGGGTCGTTGTATGCTCCCATTTCCACCTCTACAGAAATGATGATCCGGCCCTTCCTCTCAATTACAGCGCTGGCCCAGTCACCGTTGCGCTCGACGACTATGCGCTCACACATCTTCTTGGGTAGTCCAGCCTTTTCACGCCCGCTACAAAGGCCCATGTGGGCCCCTGGTCCGCTAAGCTGTAGGTTCATGAAATAGGCTCCCACTATTTCCCCGTAGCGACAGAGTATGCTCAAGCCGCCTTCCATATACCAGGGCGCAAACGTAGGCTCGCGAATATTAACTACATACACCATTGCGATGGGACGCTGAGGGTCGAGTGGCTCCAACAGTGGTGGCAGCACACGCCTCACCACAAGAGGATCGGTTTCCCATAAAAGGTAGAGCCCCTCCTGGTTGTTCATTGCGCTAGGATTCATGAACGAGTTTATCTGTTCACGGGGGATGAAATAACTTCCGTTTTTCATGGGTCCATGTCCTCCTTTGTTTGCCGCCATACCAATCAGACGACCCACTCGCCTTTGCGCCGCTTTCGGGCTACATTTAGTAAGTACTCATCGGCATATATTGCAGCTTCGGGATTGAAACAGCTCCTTGCGCCTGAAGCGTCGGCATCGTCCCCCAGAACCAGTCGCTCGTTTTTCGACACACCGCTCAGGATCTTTCGCGCAGACTCTTGAGGGGACTGGGCCCCAGCAGGGGCTCCAGTTCCGAGGGCAGACCAAATGTCGGTGGCCGTCGTTCCCGGGGTAACCGACGTAAAGCGGATGTTTTCATCCCAGAATTCATAGCGGAGTGCGAGGGTCAGCGAGTTCAGGGCCGCTTTTGTCGCGGAATACATGGTCTGATAAGCCATTGGATAGAATGCAATACCGGATATGACATTGACGATGTGACCACCGCCTTGGGCTCGCATGACCGGCACAACGGCGCGAATACCGTAGACAGCCCCGTAGAAGTTCAGAGCGAACGCTTTGGCCCAGTCTCCGTTGCTCTGCTCTTCGAAATTTCCTCTAAAACCTGCGCCTGCGTTGTTAAATAGTAGGTCTATACGGCCGCCACCGAATTCGGCCGCCTGCTTGATCATATCCTGAACTTCTACCTCACTCGTTACGTCGCACCTGATTCCGATAACCCGATCATTGTAGACTGCGTTTAATCGCGCTCTCTGACAGCCAAGGTTCGAAACATCCACATCTGCGATTACAACCCCTCTAGCGCCATAGGCAAGAACCGTTTCAGCCAGTGCCAAACCGATTCCCGAGGCGCCTCCGGTTATGGCTGTAATCTTACCCATGTAATATTCGTTAGCCTGACTCATATTGCTTTTTACCTTTTAAGATAGGATTTTCATTCTGCCAAAATAGGCCCGATAAGGACCTGAGCACAAATCGAAAATCCTGTTGCTCCCTCTCTGGCGCCAACGGATATGCCCTATGGTTCGAAAACGAATGCCTGCCCGTAGGCATCCTGTGTCGCGTCCATTATTCGCCCCCCTCGCACAGCGTCCCCAACGACCCTGACATCAGGGAACGAAGCTTTAAAGCGTTGGACAGTCTCCCGGTCGGGTCGCACTCCCATAGCTAGAATAACTGTGTCAGCGGGCACAAATACAGAATCGCAGCTCTTCATGGATTCCAGGATTACACCATCTGCGCAGATTTTCAGCAGCCGATGCAGTGGCAGAGACACAGGTTCGTAGCAGGCCATGCGTTCCTTAATGTCCAGTATCACTATGATGTTAGCTCCAGCGCCAATCTCCGGCGTCATGTCAACGAGGGTTGTCTTGTGTCCGGCCCTCATCACAACCTCAGCGACCTCCAGTCCAGTCATGCCAGATCCGATGATCACGCATTCGCCTTTAGCCTCTGACCTTCCGGCAAGCACGTCTTCCGCTATCATGACGTTTTTTCCGTCAATCCCCGGAATAGGTGGCATAAAGGGCCTAGCGCCGCACGCTACGAAAACGCCGCATGGAGAAAGGGCTTTGACTTTCTCCACAGTTGCTTCTTCTTCGAGACGCAACTCGACGCCGCTTTCCTCAACCTGAGCGATCATGGAGTCAACGAAACGGGTTATTTTCTCCCTTGCGAAACCTTTGTCGGCGACGTTAAGAGTTCCACCAAGCCTTTGGGCCGGATCAAACAGCACAACTCGGAAACCACGTTCCTGCAAGACAAGCGCAGCCGTGATACCTGCAGGCCCTCCCCCGACCACCGCTACTTTGCGACCCGAACCGTCGCGTGCCAGGTTTGCAAACTCCCTTTCACGACCGGTGATGGGGTTTACTGAACATTTGACATGTCGGGCGTGCTCGATCTCATCGAAACATACGAGGCAGCCGATACATTTACGAATGGTCTCGGTTTTGCCGGCCTTGGCCTTTTTGCACCAATCCGGATCAGCCAGGTGCCCTCGAGCTACACCCACCAGATCGCAGCAACACTCCTCCAGAATGGCCTCTGCAACATGAGGCTCCTTGATGTTTGCAACTGCGATGACCGGAATTTTCACATGTTTCTTGATCTCGGCCGCCATGTATTTCTTCCATCCCTGTGCGATGGTTCCGGGCTCTATGCACGCTGTGAATTTAGGGCTGTCAGGAATTGTGGAACTGATGTCCAGAAAATCGACACCTGCTTTCTCAAGCTCTAATGATATCCTGCAGCTTGCGGCCAGATCGTTACCTTTATTTCCGAGAAATTCTTCGGCCGACAGGCGGACACCTACTACAAAACCAGTCCCGCACGCAGCCCGTATGCCAGCCAGAATCTCCAGCAAAAACCGCATTCGGTTTTCGAAACTTCCTCCATAATCATCGTCACGCAGGTTCAGATAGGGTGAAAGAAAGCTGTTTATAAGGTAACCATGGGCGCCATGCAGCTCTATACCATCGACACCCGCCATTTGCGCCAGGCGGGCCCCTTTAACGAAGGCATCCTGAATTTGACGGATCTCTGGAGTCGTGAGACCTCTGGGTGTTTCCCCCGTGAAAGGGTTTGTAATCGCCGAGGCTGAAACTGGCTGTTCTCCACCGACGGAAAAACTGGCCTGACGTCCAGGGTGTTGTAACTGGATGAACATTTTTGAGCCGTATTTGTGTGCTGTGTCGGTTAACCTGGTGAGTCCCTGCACATCCCCGGGGTTTCTAGCCGCCAGTTGGCACGGTTCAGACGCTCCGGCTCCATCCATGATTCTACACACACCGCTGATCACGAGTCCGACCCCACCCTTCGCCCGCTCCTCGTAAAACGCGATTATGTCGTCGTTTATTCCGCCCCCCGATAAAGCCAGATTCACCCCCATGGCCGTCATTACCACGCGATTCTTCACTTCCAAGCCACCTATCTTTACCGGACTGAACAGTTTAGGAAACATCCTCCTTACCTCCTGCATTCTCGATTAAGTCCAAAGGGGCCTTGGACGGGCGGCCAAGAATTCTAATGTTAAATAACCTGCTGTTCTAGGCTTGACTGAATTTGGCTGACCTGCTGGACGAGAGACGCCAATGTGAAAATGAGGCCACCATTTATTACAAGAATGGATGCGACAATCAGACCTGACACGAGGCCTGGCAGGAGCATGGATAAGCCAAAGACGATGCTCACCGAATTCAGCGCAACTTGAGTCTTAGCCAGTCTTTTTATAAGGGGATCAATCTCCTGGGTATACGGAGCGCCATCAAGTCCGTCAGGTTTGGTAAAAAATCGTCTGGCAAAAAATACAGCTCCCCCCATAATATTCAAAATCCCGAGGAGTACCCTAATCATTCCGGTAAGAATGCCCGGGACGATACATGAAAAAACTCCCAGCCCTGCAAATGAAAACCCAATCATGATCATCAGCCATGAGCGCCTGTATTGTCCGAGCGGGGTATCTCCCATGGTCATGATCTGGATCGCCAAAATAGTCATTATCAGCCCTAGCTGCCCGTCTGGTGAGAATGGTAGTATTCCCAAATTCACTGGAAACAGTAATAATCCCAAAAGTGTTATCAGAACTCCCAGGAGAATCAGTATGGCTAGCGACAGACTGAGGGAAGACTCACTGAACAAGCTTGAGTGTGATCGTGTTCCAGTTTTGTTCCGAACAGGCTCAATTGATGGTTGTTCACTTGAAATCTGTGGAGGGTAGGTTTTGGAAACCTTCCATATGCACCACGTCAAATAGAAGAAGCTCATGCCGTAGAGCATGACAAAAATCGCCGTCCGTGGGTCTGTTCTGAAACCGTGTACAAGGGTTATCATGCCAGATATGATTGTTAAGGCATAAACTGATGCGCAAGCGATGGTAAGTTGACGCAGAATTCCCGGAATCCTTATCCACAGCCTCGCTCTTTTTTCAGAAACGAATAGATGCAAAAAAAGAGCAAGCCCGCCGGCAAACAGGACCAAGCCAACCAGTGTGCGAACAAAACCGCTAAAGTATCCGGGAATAAAGCAAGCAGAGATACCAAGTACAGCCGTTCCCATTCCAATCAGGACGAGAGCCCAGGATCGTCGCAGGTCTCCAAACGGTGTCTTACCCATGGTGATCATCTGAAAGGAGACAATGACCAAAAATAAACCATAGGCGCTGTCAGGGTTATATGGCAGGTCCCCAGTGTAAATCCTCAAAAGCAGCAGCCCAAATATAAGCCAGAACAAACCCAGGATAAGAAGAACGATGACTTCAAGTGAAAAGTCAGGCTCTGCCCTGGTCTCTGAATGGTCATGTTTTTGAGAATGATCTGAAGGCATTTACGTGTTTAGCCTACTATAGCTCATCTAAACTGATTGGCTACATTAATTGATTTCAGAGACTACCGGATCGGCCTATAAAATATCTCGCTGCTTGGACGACTAACTAATAAATTTTAAAATACAAAGATGAGAAAATTGTCTTCACTACAATGTTCATGGCCACAATCAGCCTTTTCGGCTTTTCCGATTAAATGTCAGGCGGCGATCCAAAATAGTGCCTGAAATGAAGACTGCATTTATGAACTAACTGAAGTTCGCAACTCTGAGCATCTTTTTAGGAGAAAATACCATAACAGGAGTATCCAAGCAAAAAAAATCCGGGATGCTTTGCAACAGGAAAACATTCCAAATTTTCAGCGCCTGACAGCTGACTTTGACACTTTTTCTTAGAAAACACTGACATATCAGCGTGTTGGTTTTTGTACGGGGCGCTACGTTTCTTGCCGTCAATATAGTTCTACATTTGGAAGCTTTATAGAAAACTTGCTAGCGTGCTGGAATCATCCGG
>CALDNG010000269.1 GCA_937915285.1 uncultured Desulfomonile sp.
CTTGAAACCCATCTTTTCCGCCTTCCTGGCGGCTAACGGGCTGAGCACTCAGGAGAAGCCTGCGCAATAATAGATCTGAAGAGTCTCCTTGTCCTTCAACAGCTTTCCCGCCAGCTTGTCAAAAGCAAAAAATGGCATGCCGACTGCCGTAGGTATGAAACCCTCGTTGTAACGCTCCATTGGACGGCTGTCGATAAGGATGTATTTGCCCTTTTCAGGTCCCTTGGCTACAAGAGCGGCTACCTCTTCAGTCGATATGAGTTGTTCGGCGGGTACAGCAAGCCCTTTTTTTACCTCGATCTCTTTGGCGTAAGTCTTGCCATCTTTCTTGATGTAAGTGACCCTGACAGATTCTTCCTTGGGAATTTCAGGAATTGTGGGCGCATTCTTTAAAACGGTCTGATCATCAAATGTAATGACCTCAAGACCCTTGTCTATCTGAATCTGTAAACAATTGGCCTTAACCGATGCGCTCTTAAACTTTCCAGCCAGTATGTTGGCTTGCTTGTCATACTCATGACATTTAAGACAGCTTTGATCGGATTTTGCCGGGAGCTTTTCATCCGCGGCGGCATTGGCGCAAAGTGGCCAAACGGCGCTTACGATCAAACACGTAAACGCGCCGATCACGAAAAGTGATCTTCGGGACATGCCGGACTCCTTTCTCAAGTATGGTCTGATCTACTGCAGGAAAGACCCTAGTTCCTGTTTCGATTCAACATTTATCGCTGAATTCATCTCAGCTCTACTAAACTATAATACTGTCTCAATATACACATTTCAATATTTAAATAACTAGATATAATTATTTTTAGCGTGAAATTCTGAAGCAGCAGGATGTAGCGTCAGGGAGGGGGCTCTTTATCGAGATTTGCTATACGTCAGCGCGCCGGAAACATTGAATGGCCGCCTCCATGTCATCCGCGAGTTCATGGGCCGTAGAATATCTTTCAGTAGCAAAAGTGGAGAATCGCATCGTGATGTTGTTCAATTCTTCGTGTATGTACGGGTAAACAAGCTTTAGGTTGGCCACCTGATTAGGAAATACCAGTTGCATGTCGTCAGCCGACAAATCCTCGGAAATGGCTGGGAATCTCTGTTTGACTTCGGAGTAGGACAAATAGTCTTTTCCGACAACAAAGCTCAGAAGCGTGCCCATCTCAAACAGGTCCCTTGGAATCAGGTCTTCCCTGACACTATAGTCATAATCAAAATCAATCCAAATGAACGAGCCAGTATTCATCTCAACATACAAATGATCAGGGGAGATGTCGCCATGTATCTCTCCCATGTCGTGCAGGTCAGCCATTGACCTATACGCTGTAATCAATCGTTCAAGAATATCCGGCAATACCTGAAAATAATAATTGTAGTGATCCATCCTTATGGATCGAATGAGGTTATCCAGGCTCATTCCGGGAATACGATCAATGATTCTTACATTGTTGCCACGGACGTCCAGCCTGCTAAAACCCTGCATAAAACCTGGATGTCCCTTGACCTTTGAAAGTATCCTGGCCTCCTTTTCAGGGTTTCTCAGGCATGTAGATTTTATGCCTTCGATTCGGCACTGAAACTCTTCATAGAAAGGAATCTTGATGATCTTTCTGGCTCCAGACACCAGATCAACACAACTCTTTACCCAAGGCTTCGGTTCTCCCTCCAGACCGAATTTCTTCTCAGTCTCTGTGCCTCTAACCAGGTATCCAACATCATCCAGAAGAATTACATCTCCGTAATTAACGTCGTAGAAGTCTGTGGTGTCCTCAAGAATCCTAAAAATGTGACAGACATTGGACTCAGAGACGTAATCTCTTGCGATGAAACACCAATCAACGGTCCCGTCATTGATACCGTCACCATGTTTCAGGCTTGAAGATTCCCCTGGTGGCATCCCTGTGTCATCCTCCATGCGACCCAACATCGGATAGTAGTTAGAATTCTCGCCCATCGATAAGCCTTGCGCTTATTTGACAACAATCCGGGCTCAGATGTTTCATTCATGCCTGGCAGTGTGTCAATTGATTCGCCATATCTCAAAATTCAGCAGTCCCGCGAATATCAGCCAGCATAAATAAGGAACAAGAATGGCGGCAGCCGGTTTGGAAAATGTATAAAAAGATCTGATCGTGAGGAGGAGGGCAACCATCAGAGCGAGCAAGTCGACCAGCGCGAGCCCAGGACTCCTGATGCCGAAAAAGAAGAATGACCACAAAACATTAAGCGAAAGCTGCAGAGCAAAAAATGAAAGGGGAGTCAGTATGTCCCTGAAATCGCGTCTACGGGACACCATCCATACTGAGACAGCCATCATGGCAAAAAGTACTGTCCAAACCTGGCTGATAAGTCTGCCGGAGGGCGTCCAGGCTGGCTTGAGAAGTGAGTCCTGGTACCACCCATGCACATTCCAGCTTGTAAAATAGGCGCCCAAGGCAGCCGCCCCAAAGCACAACGCAATGCAAATTGTCAGCCTTAAGAATTCTTTGACGTAACTCATGGTTGGTCACAAAACCAAAAATTGATCATGTCGATACCCGACTGAAAATATTGTTGTTACGGAACGCAGTGGGCGTAGGATTGTCAAGTATCTGGAAATACCAGCGCTTAGTCCAGACTGTGCGCTTGAGCTGTGTCCTGAACATTGCATGGAAGTGGAAGGGGGGAGCCCCCCTTCCTGTGCTTGTACTATTCCGAAAGAAGCGCTTTTAGCTCTTTATTGAATTCAGGAAGAATCTTGAACAGATCCCCGACGATTCCATAATCAGCCTTGGTAAAAATGGGCGCCTCAGTATCCTTGTTGATGGCAACGATAACCTTGGATGATCCCATACCGGCTAGGTGCTGGATTGATCCCGAGATACCGCATGCGATGTATAGGTTGGGGGTGACCGTCTTGCCGGTTTGACCAACCTGATCGGAATGACTTCTCCAACCTGCGTCAACTGCAGCCCTGGAGGCGCCAACCGTTGCTCTGGAACCTAAAGTACCAGCCATTTCCTCAAGCAGAGTGTAATCGTTTCCGCCCATGCCACGACCACCGGACACTATTATCTCGGCCTCTGTAAGGTCTACCTTTCCGCTAGTGTCAAGGTTGAGTTCCTTTGTGGAATAGGTGGCGCGACTAGAGTCAATTTCAACTGTGATTTTTTCAACTGCTCCGGCTTTGGCCACCTCGGCGGTTTCCAGCACATTGGGTCTGGCTGATGCTATCTGGGGAGTTCCAGTGGCAGACCACTCAGAGAAACATTTACCGGCATACATCGGGCGTCTTCCGACAAGTGTTGTTCCGTCCAGTCTGAATGACACGCAGTCAGCTATTACTGCAGTTCCTAGCTTTGCTGCAGTTCGGGGGGCCAGGTCTTTTCCCTGCATGGAATGGCTAAAAAGAACTATTTCGGAATTCTTTTCCTTGATCACTCCTGCCATGGCCTGGGCGAAATATTCAGAGTTATAGGTTTCAAGGACCGGCCCGTCTACCAGGAAGACCTTGTCCACACCATATTTAGCCAGTTCGGCCGCGTATTTTTCAGTGTCCGGACCGATCAGGACAGCGCCCACTTCTCCACCGAGGGCGTCCGCTATCCTTCGGCCTTCACTAGCCAGTTCAAACGCTGATTTCTTTAATTTGCCAGATTTGACTTCACCGTATATTAAAACCTTGCTCATTGGTCAAAAGCCTCCGTGATTGAAAACTAGAAATGGGTATTATCAGATAACCTTGGCCTCGGTTCTCAAAAGGCCTACAACAGTCTTGGCGACATCCGCCGGTTCCATGCCTTCAAACTTCTGTCCGGCTTTTCTCTCTGGCGGCATGGTAAAATTGGCGCATTTGAGTTTTGCTTCGATGGTTACGCCTAGGTCACCAAGTGATTTCTTGTCGACAGGTTTCTTCTTGGCTTTCATAATACCGGGTAGCGAAGCGTATCGGGGCTCGTTTAGACCCTTCTGTGAGGTCACTACGCAGGGCAGGGGGGATTCAACCACTTCCTTGCCACCCTCTACGTCTCTCTCACAAGTGACTGATTTCTTGTCAGCGGCAACCTCTATTTTCGTAACTAGAGTGACCTGAGGTATCTGAAGCAATTCCGCCAGGATGGCGCCCGTCTCACCCAAGTCATCATCAATTGCCCTGTGACCACAGAAAATGATGTCGAATTCAGTCTGCTTGGCGACAGCCGCAAGAACCTCTGCTACACAATACGGGTCAGCCTGAAGCAACGCGTCATCGCTCACATGGATTCCCTTATCCGCTCCCATTGCCAGGGCCGTTCTTATAGCCTCAACAACTCGATCAGGACCCAGGCCGAGTATGGTGACATCCCCGGCTTTCATTTTTTCCTTGATGCGAAGCGCCTCTTCAACACTGAATTCATCATAAGGATTAATTACGTACTTGATTCCATCAGTCACTATTCCTGACCCATCAGGCATAACCTTTATCTGGGTTTCGGTGTCAGGAACCTGTTTCAAACACACCAAAGATTTCACTGTAAAATCTCCTTTCAATATAAACCCTGAGAAGACAGGTTTGACAAACAAATCCTTAAATCGGGCAAGCGCCTCATTGGCGTCTTTGCAGGCCTTAATCAATCCCCCGCATCCACGGAAAATCGAACTGTGGCTTGGCCCCCACGAATTTCTGGATAAATTGCTTATTTAATCCCGAAAAAAAATCAATTATATAACATATCGCTAACCTTGACTATTTTGTTTTTAAAGAATTTGACTAGTTTGTCAATCACTTTGATCAATCAATAAGGGAAAAGCGCCATCCAGCCCCCTGGAACGATTCAGAGGTTAAATGACGCTTCACCGAGTAATTGAGGCTGAAAAAAGATCACTAATTACTTGCCATTTTTCTCTCTAGCTCATTTATTTCGTCCTGAATCTTTTTTCTCATGGAAGAATCCGCCTCGAGAGGTAATGCCATCTTATACCATCTCAGCGCCTTCGATATTTCTCCCTTTCGCCGAGAGATAAAGCCAAGATGCTTAATGGCCATCAGGTTGTTAGGGTCCTGCGCAATTATGCTTCCAAGATCCTTTATGGCTTCATCATAACGGCCAAGTTGCTCGAATATGAAAGCCCTGTTACCCAAAGCGCTAATCATCCTGGGATTGATGTCTATGATTCGGTCAAGATCCTGAAGCGCGTTTTCGTGCTCCCCAGTGTCAAAGAACACAGCGGCCCTGTTAATCAAGGCGTCGGTGTCCGAATTATCAAGATTCACAGCCTTTGTGAAATCCTTGATTGCTCTAGGGAAATCACCCATGAGTCGGTAGGCCATCCCCCTAGTCATGTAGAAATCATCCTGATTGGGCTCGAGCTTTATGGCTTTATCCAGATCACTGACTGCCCTGTCATATTTGCCCTGGATCATTTGTACCCTAGCCCTGTTGAAGAGTGAAGCGGCGTTCTTGGGTGAAGCCTTGACAGATGCGTCCAGATAGGACAGAGCCTGGTCATATTGACCGAGGTTGGCTTTCTGGACTCCTATCATACCAAGCTCAACAGATTTCTGCTCATCTGAGTGAGATGGGCCTTTTTTAGAAGATGGGGCGGCTGAGGAAATTTCTGTCATAGCCACCATGAAACAAATCCCTAGTATCAAAGAAATGGTGCGGTATTTCATTTCTATCACCGACCTACTCGAGAGTCATCGTTGGCACGCGTCAATGTTGAACCCGCAGACGGGGCCGAATCCTTAAGGAAGAATGCAAAGAAATCTTTTGTGTAGCTATCATCGTAACGATTCAGGGTATAGTTGGCCTGCTCTGGAGAGAGTTTGGCTTTCCTGACCATGTTTCCGAAAGTGTCCCTCAGGTAGAGGTTGGCCACAATGTTGTCAGGATTGGCATCAGCATGCATGCCTCTTTCGCAACCTGCAAGAACCAGAGCCTTGGCAAGGTCTTTACTGCCGATGTGATGACCAATGGCAAACACCAGATTCCCGTCTTTCCTTATCCCGAATGCGCTGCGATGGGCAACGAACCAGAAATGTTTTCCGTCCTGGTCCTTGCCACCACCTCCGAGCAGGAACCCCAAACCTATCTCTGAGTCCTCAACACGGCCACGCCGCAATACTGACTGAACAACCATCCCATCTTTCACTATAAGGTAACTGAGTTGTCTAGCATCCTGGATCAGAGGCACAGGTAAATCCTCATTCCACTCGCGGATATCAACCGACCCATCCTTGTAGACTATCAGGGATGCCATTCCATCAATCATTGGATACACAGGTCTTCCCCGAAAAATTGCGCCTGCGCCCTTCGAGTGCCTTTGCATCCACATGGCGTTGGTGACCGCCAGGATTTTTGAACGCAAGTCGTTCTCGACTTCAGAATTGCCTCGGGATGCCGCTGGTTCCTGTGAGCCCACGTAGTAGCGCATGAAGGTCAGGTTCATGTCAATGACCATCATGTAAACTACAGCATTGGGAAAATCCACACTTGGCCTGTAAAAAGTCTTGTATACAATCGGTCGCCCTTGATTATCACGCGGAGACCCGGAAGATTCCCAGACGCCTTCGCCCTGTAAGGCCGGTGATGTGTATAGCGGCTTGATGTTGTCCAGACGGAGCATGTTCAGAGGGTCCCTGGTCAGTAGATTGAATTCACCCCTCTCAGGTAGTATTACTACATCTGAAGCAACTTCTTTTGCGCCAGTCCGAGGACCTTTTTCGCTATTCTGGGAATTGACGGCAGGATTTTGCCTGGCTGCTGAGTTCGGCGTAGCAGGCAAGGCCTGCCTTGATGATGCCTGGGCCACAATAACGGGTGTCTTCCCCAAGCCATTTGATTCACCGATATCGTCTGCCGAAACCAAAGTGGAACTAACGCAAAAGAAACAGGTTATTATGACTATAGGCCAATACTGTTTTGTGAGCAAATTTATCACCCTCTATAATCAGGATTCATTAAAGTTTATAAATGAATTAGCTATATATACCCTAATGATACAACAATTAACGATATTTTTCAATATTAAATGGCCTTAATAGGATGTTATCAGCCTCTATACATGATGGGTAAGAAATGAGAAAGAAGCGTTTGAGCCGCATGCGGAACACGCGTTGTTTATGGAATGTCACGCCACAATAAAACGATCGCAGCCAAGACTTCCGTGATTGTGCGGGGAATGGCCTGATTCACGAGCGTCGGTTCAGGTATTTAAATCAAGACCGATTGAATAGGGTTCCGTGGCTTTGCGCAAGTATCGCCTCCAGGACACTCCCACCAAGAGACCTTGCCTTGTCTGATATTGTGAAGCAGTTATCCCGCTCCATACGTGGATCTATATCTGCAATTTTCAAAAAAGTTCTCACGTAAGAGCCCGACCTTAGAATACCCCTCAAGAAGCCGGAAATCTGGGCATAAACCGGTTTTCCTGAAACAAGCGCCACTGGTGAGTGGATTTCTACGAAGTCACCGATGTGGCGCCATGTCTCAAGCACACCCTCAGACTGGGCCCTTAGAACCCTGTTGTGCGTTTGGCCCATGATGGATCCGGGAACCCCGGTGTTTCCAGATGTTGGCCCATGTGTGATAAGTCGGCCAAGATTGTGACCGCGATTGGTTTCGATGAGGCAGTGACAATCATTACCGGCAAAAAAACCGGGCCCCAGTCCAATTACAAAGTCTGCGAGTGCCATCGTTGTGCCGAGGTTTTTCTTGGCCAGGATAGCATCCACGATCACCTGGGGCCGGATCTCACTTATGAAAAGACAGTCAGGATCGACCAATAAGGCAATCCTGCGTTTGGACCATATCTTATGAATATCATGAGGGACGTTGGCAAGGGTGGCTTGCACATTTTCAACGCACGCGTTTCCATCAAAGACTGCTTCGCTAAACGAGACTCTCCTCCTGACGGCAACAGGAGACTCAATCTCAGTCATGACGATGCGCTGAAAACCGGCGCGCCAGAGTCGATGAGCAATGCCGGATGCGATTTCGCCGGCGCCCCTAATCAGGATTGTCTTCTGAAGCATGAACGGTGCTTAATAGGCAGTGGAAGCATTATGCCCCAAATTCCTGCAAGGCCTTGATAAGAGTTTCTTTCGGTACCACCCCGAAGAATGATCCTTTGACTTCACCATCCCGAATTACAAAAATTGCCGGAATCTTGGTAATTCCGAACCTACGCGCTATAAGATTCTTATCAGTGTCGATCTTGCCGATCACGGCTTTGCCCTTCATCTCAGATGCAAGTTCTTCCATTATCGGATCCAGCATTCTGCATGGAAAGCACCAGTCAGCATAAAAATCGACAAGGACCGGTCCATGCTTGGATGCCTCTATCACTTCTTTCTCAAAGTTGTCGTCAGTGAAATTCCTGACCTCTTTGGACACTTTCTGTACAGTAGTCTGAGGGCTAATTGAACTCAAAATGGGCACGGGAGTTCCGCTACGGTGAAGTGACCACATGACAATTGATGCTCCTACAATAATAAACACAGCCAAAGACAAAACTACTATCTGAGATTTCCTCATCTCTCCTCCGTTAGAGATTTGGGTAATTCCTGGACCGGATCACATGTCATACAGATGGGCCAGGCTTGACACAATTTCTCGAAGACTCTGAAACTGCACAGACACAACATACATTAATATGTAATGTCTTTATAAACAACAGTTCATCAGGAAACCCAATTTTTCGGTAAAAGACTATGAAGGCGGCCGTCATGTCTTTCTCTTTAACCTCTCGGGAAATACATTCGGCAAGAATAAAGCTCCGTGTCAAACAAGGTCTATTGGGTCGACATCTATCGATATTTTCACCCCGGTCGTTTTTAAAAGCCCCTCCTGATTAAGTCTTTTCGCCAGATTTCTTACATGTGTTCTGTTAGGGCTCTTCAGAATGATTTGCCAGCGGTGCTTTCCCATGGCTTTCTTAACCGGGGAAGGAGCCGGCCCCATTATGGAAACAGGCTGGTCTGGATCCTTGAAAAGCCTGGCGTTCCTCCCAATGGCTATGGCTTCCCGTTCGACCCTGGCTGCATTAGCCCCCTCAATTTTTATCAGGATCATGTGGCCGAACGGCGGATAAGACAACTCTCGTCTAAAGATCGAATCTTTCTCAAAAAAACCATCGTAGTCATTGGTAACTGCCAACTGGACTGCGTAATGGTCTGGATCGAAGGTCTGCAAAAGAACCTCGCCGGCTTCGGATTCCCTTCCTGTGCGTCCCGAAACCTGGACCAGAGTCTGAAAAGTCCGCTCCGATGCCCTGAAGTCAGGGAAATGGAGTGAAGAATCACCACAGAGAACGCCCACGAGAGATATTCCGGCAAAATCATGTCCTTTAACAATCATTTGGGTCCCGGTCAGTATGTCGATTTCATGGTTCTGGAATTTTTTCAGTATATCGTTGAGGCTGTTACGTTTCCTGGTCGAATCACGATCCAGGCGTTCTATTCTGGCCTCCGGAAACAGGGTCTGGAGCGATTCTTCGACTTTCTGTGTCCCAACACCTGAGAAAACAAGCTTTTCGCTGGAACACACAGGGCAGTTAGGTGGAGCCATTCTTCCATAACCGCACATGTGGCATCTCAAATCGCGTGATTTCTTGTGGTGTGTGAGACTCACATCGCAGTTGGGGCATTTCAGGACGGTTCCACATGATGAACACTGCGCCAGGGTATCAAATCCTCTACGATTAAGAAATAGGGCTACCTGACCCTTTTGGCTCAATGTCCTGGAAATAGCCGTTAAAAGATCCGGGGTAAGAAAATTCTTTCTGTTTTTTAAAGGGAAAACGTTCCTGAGATCCAGTCTTTTGATTTCCGGAAGAGGGCCTCCATGAGGTCTTGATCTCAGATCAAGCCTCACAATTTTACCTATTTTAGCATTGACGAAAGTTTCAAGTGATGGGGTAGCGCTGCCGAGTATTACGCAGGCCTTTTCAAATTTTCCGCGTACCAGAGCCAGATCTCGGGCGTTGTAGGTAAATGCGTCTTCCTGTTTGTAGGAACTGTCATGTTCCTCATCCACTATGACGAGTCCGAGGTCAGGCACTGGCAGAAAAATTCCGGATCTTGCCGCTATGACGATACGCGCTTTTCCCGATGAGACTCTTGACCATTCGTCCGATCGTTGCGCTGGAGTTAGTCCGCTGTGAAACAGTGCAATTCCTCCGCCGAACCTGGCAAGGAATCTTCTGGCTGTTTGGGGAGTGAGAGCTATCTCGGGCACCAGAGTAAGCGCCCTCTTTCCCAGACTCAGCGTCTTCTCAATGGCTTTCAGATAAACTTCCGTCTTCCCTGAACCGGTGACACCAAAAAGCAGGAATGGCTCATATCCGCCTTTTTCAAGAGCAACATCAATAGCTTCAACAGCGACTTTCTGATCATCGGTCAGAGTAACCACACGATCATCACCAGGTGAGATCGAATCAGAGTACAGCATCTCAGGGATGCTATGTTGTCCTTTGCGAGGTCGAGGGGTTGAAATCCGCTCTTCGATCACGAACCACTGATCCCTCGTAGCCTTTTTGATGAAACTTCCGTCAACTTCAGACGAGATCTCTGAAAGCAGGACGGCTCCATTCTTGAGGATTTTTTTTACTGACCGCAATCTGGAAATTTCTTGGTCTGCGCTGAAATGAATTTTACCCAACGGTGTCAGGATAGCCCAGGCTCGGGATTTTCTGTCAGACCCGGGGGGGAGGGCGGTCCTCAATGCCAGTCCAATCGGAACCATGTAATAATCAGCCGACCAGACCAGCAAATCCCATAGTTGTTTATTGAAAAAAGGTTTCTCATCAAGAATTTTTGATATTTGCTTCAGTTCGGCAGGCTGTCCGTCAACAGCGCCAAACCCCACAATGAATCCTGCGCGGAACTTGTTTTGGAAGGAGGTCAGCACCCGTGAACCGATTGAAAGTCGCCGGGTGTCCCCGCATGGAACAAGGTATGAGAAAACTCCGTCAATCGGCAACTGAAAAGCCACCTGAACAATATCAAAATTTTCGCTCATTTTGTCATGCCTTGTGTTCAGGCCCATTGATTTCCGGATTAGATCCAAAAACGTTTCCATACCACATTAAGCTGGTCTGTGAACATTCTTGATTCTCGGATGATTTCATCTCAGGCAGCCCATCTTAATTGGGAGAAGACTTGTGTAGCAGAGAAAGCGCAAGTACACTAGCTCACTACCACATACCGGTCGGTGTGAGTGAAGTACAGTCCTTTCTCTACAACCATTTCGCCGGTCATTTCGAACCAGGCTTGAGAGTACCCATGGATTTGGGGACCATACAAATCCACCAGGCCCCCTAGACGGGATTCAGGGGCCCGGTCACTCTTGTAATCAACTATCACCCAGCCGTCAGCTTCCTTGAAAACGAGGTCAATGACACCCCTGACTATGGTGCTGGATTTTGCTCCATCATAATTTTCCATGGATCTGCTCATCACGAAAGGCATTTCCACGAATCTCTGCCGGGAGTTTAAAGCGCGTCTCCATATATTTGAATCAGCTACCCTCCGGACCAGGTTTATGGCTTCCTCCCACAGTTCAGGTGAGATTTCACAAACCGGCAGGATGACAGACCGAAAGTGATCATCCGTTATCTCGGGAGAACTCATCAAGCTTTCCAGCATGTGGTGAATGGCAAGACCCCATTCGGCACCGTAAGAACTTCTGGCATAATGCGTCTTGCCAATACTTGTGAAGAGTGACTTGACAGACCCCAATCCGTAAGTTGGCTTGGCTGAGTGTTTTAAACGTGTCCGTGTTTCATCAGCAACAGTCTGAAGAGTGTCAGTTTCTGTAAAGACTGAATCTTGTCCCGTGTGATCTGGGAATCCGAAATGAGTCACCTCTTTAAGCGATTCTATTTTTGAATTGAAAAAGGACCAAAGATTTCTGTTAGGGTTGCCGGGACGATTGGAAATTACCATCAAGGAACCGGCTCTTGTGGCGGCCACATATTTGAGCCTCAATTCTTCGGCAGACTGAAAAACTGATTCCTCCTTGGCCAATGAATCCCAGTTGGCTGGAGTAGCCAAAATCCTGGGCCTGGAACTTCCATGCAAGTCAGCCTTGATGAGTATGTAGCCAACGCTTTCATCACGAGATCTGTCAATCCTGAGGCTGGGTTTCTGGTCCGTCTTGCCGGTGGGATCGGCCAGAAATACTATCGGCGCTTCCAATCCCTTGGCTTTATGCAGATTCATGATTCTTACAGCCGATTCTTTTAAAGGAAGTATTGGAGCCGAGTCGCTCTTCTTCCTTCCATAAACCAGATTTCCCAGCAAATTCAGATAATCTTCTGCGGTGTGGAGGCTTGATTGTGAAGAACGCATAATTTCCAAGGCCTTACCGATGGCTCCAGATGCCACATTCCCCCCAGCGCCCAGAGAAGCCACCAAAAATATTCCACAATCCGCCGCTATGAATTCAAGCGCGGATATTATAGGGTTTGTCTTTAGGCATGTGGAGTAGAACCTGAGTTTCTGGAAAAATCTGTTCAGTCGATCTCTGAAATCTGTTTCAACATCATTTGGGACGCTTACCCTATAATTGAATTTCCCTCCTGCCGAGACAAAGTCATACAGGTCCCTGTCAGAGGCTCCAAAGAGTGGTCCTCTTAGAGCCGCCAAAAGCGCCACTGGATCATAAGGCTCCATAATTGCTTTTAATAAAACGTAAAACTGGAAAACGTAAGGTGTGGAACTAAGATGTCCGCCGCCCGTTACTTCCGTCGGTATCCCGAATCTGGCCAGTTTCTCGTTGTAAACATGAAGGTTTTTCATGGTCGGAGTAATTATCAGAAAATCATCCGGCCTGGCCATGTTTGATACACCGGCCTGGACTTCCTTAGGACTTCTGGCCACGCTCAGGTGTTCCGAAACGGAATGACTTATGAAAGAAGCAATCAGATCAGATTCATACTCCACTATGTTTTCAGCCTTAGAAATATTTTTTGGGATAGGTAACTTTCTTACACCTTCAAGAGTCAATTCCTCTGTTGTCGGACGGCCTTTCTGCAAGGGTATGTGATCAGGCGAGGCGTTCTCCGGATATTTACTGAATTCTGTCTCAAATGAGTTGTTCACCCAGTCTATGATGGGGCCAATAGTCCTGAAATTGCTTGAAAGATTAACGACTCGCCCACCACTGGAAAGTATCATCTGCTTCACCCGGTTGTAAGTGATTATGTCGGCCCTACGGAATCGGTAGATGGATTGTTTGGGGTCTCCAACAACGAAAAGCGAGCCTGGTTCTGGGCTAAGTTTTTTCCAATCGCGTTCTTCATAATCTGCCGAGGTCAGGTAAAGCATGACCTCAGCCTGAACAGGATCAGTATCCTGAAATTCATCAACTAGAAGGTGAGTGAAGCATTTTCGAAAATAAGACCTGACGTCTGGACTGTGTCTGAGGAGCCCTGACGTCTTGAGTAACAGGTCCTGGAAATTGAGTCTCGAAGCATCCGCCCGTAGTTTGTCATAATAGCTTGTGCCACCCATAATGGCCCGTAACAGAGGCTCGTAAAGATATTCCTGCCATTTTCTGACGAGGACAGATGCGACATCGTCCCTCATGCGATTCCATTGCGCCAGTTCGTCTTCAAGTTTTGACGGAGAAGATTTCCAGAGTTTCTGAACTGGCTTGACGGCTGAAAGGAACTCCTCGAACACAGGGATGAAGTCATGAATCTCTCCTCTGTGTCTTGCCTGCCTGAACATCAACGGGATAGCTCTATACTTGGGGATCAACGTGTCATTGCCCGTATCTTCAGGCAGATCCAGCGCTATACTCTCCATGTGGGAGCAATATCGCTCAAGCTCCACAATCTGCACATGAATGTCGGGTATAGCTGTTTTTGGAGCGGGCCAATGTTCAACATCGGGGTAATCACACACCGACATGAAAGACGGCTCCAACTGGCCGATTTCTATTCCTAAACTTTCCAACTCCTGAAGAACAGGTGAATCATTCCGGTATAAGTCCGAAACATAAGAGCGCCAAGCCTCCTTGCGAAATTCGACATCCTCGTCGTCGTCTATCTCAATGAAGTCAATATCGACGCCGGCCTCTATGGGGCGATCACGGAGTATTTTTCCGCAGAATGAGTGGATGGTGCCGATGAAACAGCGCTCGAGATGGTTAATTGCCTCCTGGAGCCTGATTTTTTCAGAAGCGTCCGTGGACTGCAACAGTGAATGTTCAAGGGTTACCTGGAATCGCGATCTAAGCTCTGCTGCTGCCTTTCTGGTGAAGGTAACCGCTATCAGGGTTTCAATCCCGGTTTTTCCTCGGGCCAGCAAATTGACCATTCTTCCGACCATGCTGGTAGTTTTACCGGTGCCGGCCGCGGCTTCTACAAGAATGGTGGTATCCAGATCGTTGAGGATTATATCTCTTTGGTCCTGATCTGGTGGGGAATTCAGTTCAGACATTTACAAGGATCTTTCTAATGTTATCAAGACTCGTGTTCGAAACATTGTCCAGTTTGTCCTTCGAACGACCCGCAGTGGATGCGCCTGAACCGCAAACAAGGCTGTAATCGCAGTAAGAACAGGTTTGCCCATCGTGGGTTGCCAGAAATGCTCCTGAAGAAACGATGTCGCA
This sequence comes from uncultured Desulfomonile sp., assembly GCA_937915285.1. Taxonomy (GTDB): domain Bacteria; phylum Desulfobacterota; class Desulfomonilia; order Desulfomonilales; family Desulfomonilaceae; genus CAITZA01. The sequence goes on from CALDNG010000269.1 coordinate 14,580, forward strand.
CAGGGCCTGAGTGACTGCAGTCCCTAAAATAGCATCTTTGGGATACTTGATTATTCTCACTCCATGTGCCCGTACAGTCGGGAAAAAATATACAAAATCGTATGTTCCATCTCGACCGGTTAGTCCTCTGGTCATCAGATTCTGGGCCAATTTTACATAAATGGCATGCTGAATTATTTTTCCACGCCTGTAGTTTTTTGAATCCTGATAGGAAGAGGGGCTTCCGGTCTTGTAATCAATTATCCTGAAATGACCCGGCGAATGGTCGACTTTCTCGTCCACACGGTCAAGTTTTCCGGAAACCCGAACGGCAGATTCCGAAGTTAAATGCAGTTTTACTGGTTCGGGATTCTCAAACGATCCGACTTCTGTCCGGTTTTTCATTCCTATTGTCGCTTCGAGAAGAAGAGGAGCCCATTGACGTGACGCAATTTCTTCCTCAACAAGAAATACCAGCATGGATTTTTCCAGCCAGATTGATTGTCTTCTCTTGGCGCTTTCATTAGGAGGCGGAACGGCTCTGGAATAGGCGGCTAGTCCATCAGCCAGAATTCTTTGGAGTTTGGGCTTGTCCCTGTCAACATTGGGATGACGTCTTTCAGAAACCAGCCCTGTCATGAAATGATAAAAAGTTTCGTGAAGTAATGCGCCTAGTTGCATGTTGTCCATCCATCGGGATGGATCACTTTCAATGTTTTCAACAGGCTTGATCCTGAGAACATACTTGAAAAAATATTTAAGCGGGCAATAACCTATCGTCTCCAGAGATGCGCTTGACATAACAGGTCCATCTGGATGGGTAGGGTCATGCCGAGGTTCAACCGGCCCGATGTTTCCGTCATATACGGTGAAATCATCTGTGAGCCTGGATTCAGTCGCTTTTAATCCGTGAGATATGTCCGGGTTCAGGCTTGCAACTAATTCCCTACTATTTAGGGGATTCTCAGAGCAGATTGTAGTAAGCAGCCACTCATTCAATGTCAGGGCCATATTCTTATCAACCGGGGCAAACGAAGCAGGTAAACCCAGCCATTCCTGCATCCCTGACTGGTCTGATTCTCTACGATTCGATAAAACACGGAACAGAGAGAAAAATGCGCCGCTGGGGAAAGCAGACCTGTCAGACCGCATGTCAATACTCGAGTAGCTGAGGGTCACATTGCCCTGTAGTCTGGACAAGAGTCGTCCAAACTTTTTCAGTCTCTTACCGGTCTCGTGTCTTACCTGGGGTAGATCAGGAGATATGCTCGTGCGTTCAATGTCCATCAGCAGGGGATCATGGCTACCCGAGCCGGGAAATCTCTCATCATCCATACCAATTATGAAGGTGTTGAGTCTTCCTGTGTGGCCGCCGGAGTAAATGTTGTCCACATGTATCATTCCGGGTCGCGGGCCACTGGCCATTACCCTTACATTCTGAGTCAGACCCCTGATCCAGCGTAACATGTCTATCCACGGAATCGTATCATCCTCACCCAAAGCTTCAATCATCTGCTGCAGGTTCTCGAGAATTGACTTGAGTGAGTAATTATCAAGCTCAGAGCTTGATCTGGCGCATGTATCAAGAAATTTAACGGTATTACTAAGTAAAGCCCTAGAGTCCTGCATACTGTCTGCAGAGCAGAAAGCTAACCTTTCCACCATCGACATGATAGTCGTATAGCAAAGTATCTGACGAGCACTGTCGCCGTCCCAAAACCTTTTGGAGGAGTCACCGATCGAGCCCGTTGCGCCCGCAGAACCTGTCTGCCCCTTTAGGTTGAAAATATGATCTTGCAGAATCTGCAGAGACCGATCGAGTCCTGAAATGATCTTTATTTCTCTTAAAGCCTGCGCAAGTTCCGTGTCTGAGGGGGAGTCATCATCCTGTTCCCTGCTGATCAGCCCATCTGAAATCATGTCAACCAGGATTGTCTGTGGGTATCCTGCGTGCATCCACTTCAGCCAGGAATTCAAGGCTCTGGAGGGCCGCGAGAACTTTACGGGAATCCCCTCAGCAAAAGTCATTGGAATTGAATCCATATCATTTTCAAAAGACATCATTAGGGACTGAGCTATCTCAAAAATGGTGGGAACATATGTTTCATAATCAGTGTGGAGAATTTCAACTTCGTCAAATGCGATACTCTGTTTTGATTCATCAGCGTTACACTGGGCCAATATCCTGCGAAAGACCTCGCGAATTTCACTGGATATCCCTCTGGCGTAAAACATTCTGGCAGTTCCATCGGCCTGAGCGATGGGGGCATCATGCGGGTCCGAAAAATGAATGAGCAGGTCACAGTCAGAGCTTACTGGATCACTCATCCTCTGTGTGGGGTCCTCTGTCTCAAGAATCAGCGTATGGTCGGACGGTATCGCGGTTAGCAGGTCATTCTCTAGTTTTGAAAAATCCATGTCATCCGGAACAAGAATAAATCGGTTGGAACCTTCTGAAAAACTCTCCAGGATTATGCCTTTGGCCAGATTTAGCACATCGGCGTAGTCAACCATCCCGTGAATATCAAGGTAATGGGTATATTCCGCGAAAATGCGTTGAATGGTTAAACCTTTCTGCTTGGCCTCAAACCTCTCGGGTAGTATTTCATCGAAAGCAATCCCCGCCAATCTGAGGGTATTGATAGAATCAGCAATTCCTGAAAGCAGGCTAACGCTGGTTCTCGTTCCTGAGAAATATGATCCACCCTCAGCCTCGAGACGGCTGATAATCCCATGAATTATAACCAGAGTCTGAGACCTGTTGACCGTATTGAGACCTTTAGTCCTGAGGTATCTGTCGGCCACGCGGAAAGCGAAACCTTTGATAGTGGTGGTTCGCACATTGAGAGGAGGAATTCCCGACATTGCGGTTCGATCCAGCCATATCTGTCCAGTCCGCAATGAGGGGCACAAAAGGTATTTTTCTGAAAGGAGATGTTGACTGCAGCAACGACCTATCGCCTGAATCAGTTTGTTCAAGATGGCCCCTCTAGAATCAATTAATGCCGAGTTCTGTGAATGACCTGGATTATGAGAGTTCAAACAGTGAGTTGTATATTTTCCTTATTTCATAAGACACCTTGAAATATTCCTGAACGAGGCTCTCCTGGCTACCTGATCTGTAGCCCAGCCTTTGCGCCAGACCTTTAAGCTTTTCTCCAGTCAACGGCATTCGGTCAACACTCTTTTCTTCCATTATCCTGATCCTATCCTCAAGATCACTCAGGAACCTGTAGCCACTGTCAAGAATCTGGAAGGTCTGATAGTCTATTATCCGATGGCGCTCAAGTTGAGAAAGAGCATTCAATGTGTTGTTTGTAATGATTTCTGGTCTGTCGTGGCTGTACATGAGTATGTTTGCCTGAACAAAGAACTCGATGTCCACCAAACCACCTTCCCCTGTTTTCAGATCAACATTAACCGAGTCCTCCATGGCCAATTCATGCTGCATCCTTTTGCGCAATCTGTCGATTTCAGCCAGATCTGATCTGGAAATCGGTGTGCGCATCACGCAGTCTCTTGTAATTTTCGTTACCTCGTCCGTCATGGACTTGGGTCCAAAAACTGGTCTGGCCCTTATGAGAGCCTGCTTTTCCCAGAGAGCCGATGTAAGTTTGTGATACTCGGAAAACGATTCCAGAGACGTAACCAATGCCCCCTTGTTTCCGGAAGGCCTGAGTCGCGTGTCTATCTGAAATACTATGCCTTCAGATGTATGCATGTTCAACACGGAGATTATTCTGCCTGCGAAGCGGCTAAACCAGTCGTGCGCCGCAAGTTTTCCCATCGTGTCAGAAGACGCCCCGTAAACAAAAATGATGTCCAGGTCGGATAGGTAAGTCATTTCCTGTCCGCCGAGTTTGCCCATCCCTATGATCACGAAGGGTATTTCACCCAGACTCTTCGGGGAACCGAATCGCCTTGCCATCTCACGGTTAGCTATTTCGGCTGCGCCCGAAAGGCAAACCTCGGCAAGATCAGAGATTTCACGGCGAATAAGTGTTGACTGGCAGTCTTCGATCAAATGCCGGACGCCTATCAAGAGCATTTGCTCGTTTTTAAAACTCCTAAGGAGGTTTAGCTGATCCTCGAAGTCATCCGAGTATGCCAAGCGTTCCGAGAATATGGATTCGAGTTCCTCTCTGGACTTGTGGGTATCCTCGACACCTCTTGAAATTAGAGAGTCTATAGATTGTGGATGCCTGATCAGCAAATCGGTAAAGAGCCGGCTCTCGCCAAGTATTTTGATGAGGAAACGAATTGTGGCAGGATTTTCCAGGAAAGTGGAATAATAGGCCGGTCCGGCCTTAAGCGAACCGACAAAATTGTCGAGGGCGACCAACGTTCTGTCCGGCTCTGGGGACTTCAGAATCTCATCTAGGAAGATCGGAGCCAGCCTTTCCATCAAATATCTGCTCTTTTCATGAATCGAGCTGCGGGAAGAAGGTCTGACAAGTTTCCTGACAATGTTGAAAGCCCGGGAAGAATCAAA
>CALDNG010000270.1 GCA_937915285.1 uncultured Desulfomonile sp.
GTCTTCTGAGCCAAAAGTCCGGATCAATTCCACAGGCCTGAAAAGCTTCCATCCATACGTTAAATTTCAGTTGGTCACCCCATCCGTCAAACCTGGCCCCCGAATGGTAAGCCTTCATTATTACCTCGCCCAGACTCTCATCTCCCCTGGCCAATACCCCCTCGAGGAAGGAGGCCCGAACGTCGTGACACTTCAGTAAGGAAGCCTTTTTCCCAAGAGCCTGGCGAAGATAATTCTGTCTTCTGCGGGTCTCTTCCATGGACATTTGCTCGGACCACTGAAACGGAGTGTGTGACTTGGGAACGAAAGTAGAGACAGAAGCCCTTAAATTGCCTCCTTTTGCCCATTTGGCCGCCTTGAGGATGAGAGACGCCATGCCATCGAGATCAGCGTCGGTCTCCGTTGGAAGCCCGATCATGAAATAGAGCTTGATTCCCTGCCATCCAAGTTGAAAAGCCGAATCTATGGCGTTCTTCAGATCATCCTCGGTATTTCCCTTGTTTATTACCTGCCTCAAACGATCTGTTCCTGCCTCGGGGGCCAAAGTGAAACCGGTCTTTCTAACCTTCCTGATCTGATCGCCCAATTCAGCGTCAAAGGTGTCTGTCCGGAGCGAAGGCAGGGAGATTGCCACTCGGGATTCTTCAAATTCATTGGTGAGCGATTTTACCAAGGGAGAGACCACGGAATAATCACCCGTAGATAGAGACAGCAGTGAAATTTCGTCCCAGCCCGTATTTTTCAAGGAAGATCGGGCTATCTCCATTACCGTTGAAACTTCTCGCTCTCTGACCGGTCGATAGATCATTCCTGCCTGACAGAAACGACAACCTCTTGTGCATCCCCTGGCCACCTCAATTCCCACCCTGTCATGTGCAATTCCACAAATCGGGGTGACCAACTCAGTCGGGAAATTTACTGCCTCCAGGTTGGCCACTATCCTTTTCCTGACTGTTTGCGCCGGTTTTTTCAGCGAGGGCACAAAAACCCCGGGGATCTTTCTCCATTCATCCAGAAGAGCAGCTCTGCCAGAACCGGAATCTTTCCAGTTTAGGTGAGAGCGAATTATTTCAGTCAGGACTTCTTCCCCGTCCCCGATAACCATGGCGTCAAAGAACCTGGACATTGGAGCAGGATTGAAACAGATTGGACCACCCGCTATGACAAAAGTGTCGCCATTTGATCTGTCCCTTGAGAGTAGAGGGATGCCTCCCAAATCAAGCATTTGCAGCACATTGGTTGCGCAAAGTTCGTATTGTAATGAGAATCCGATCAAATCCAGTTCATTTAAAGGGGTCTGGGTTTCGAGGGCGCATAGCGGTTTCCCCGAATCTCGCAAAATATTTTCCATGTCTGTCCACGGGGCAAAGACCCGTTCCGCATAGACCTCATCCAGTGAATTGGCAACTGAATAAAGAATCTTCAGCCCCAGATGGGACATACCGATTTCATAAACGTCTGGAAAAGCAAGCGCCATCCGCAATTTCACCCTAAGTGGATCCTTTTTTACCGAATTGAGTTCAGATCCGATGTAGCGGGCTGGCTTTTCTACAAGTTTTAAAAGATTATGATTGATTTTAAAGTCAATCGGTATATTCTTATCATCGCTGTTAATATCAAAAAATTTAGACATTAAGCTTGTTCTTCACTCCCTTGGGCGCCGTAAGTTTCTGATTTATGATGATAACATATTGAACATGTCACGTAATAGAGTCATAGCCATATCCTTGGGCAGCATTGCCACGGCATCCACCTTCATCGCTGGATTATGGTTGATCATATACGGCGCCATGTTCCCTGATTCGGACATCATTTTTGCGGTATCACTAGCCATATCGCCATTGGCTGTCATCTCCGTGGTAGCCGGATTCCTGGTCTGGTGGATTTTTCTGTTTCTGCTCACACTGATATGGGATGACTCGCAGAAGGAAAAAAACGCTGAAACCATTGAATGAAGAATTCTGACAAATGTATTTACTTGATCAATGACCGCGGGCAGGCTTCATGGGATCCATCAGGTTTAAGCCTTTCCCGGAATGGAGTTTACTTTGACCAGTTACGAAAAGCATCCTTTGTACAAAATAATGCATCCTTCAAGCATAGCTTTTTGGGGGGCCTCAAACAACTCGATGGTCATGGGAAGTGTTCAGTTGGCACATGTCCTGGATATGAAATTTGACGGCCCGGTTTATCCGATACATCCGAAACAAGATAATATACAGGGTTTAAAGGCTTATTCCAAGGTGTCTGATGTTCCTGGGCCTGTCGATCTTGCCGTAATAATCTTGCCCACTCATGTTGTTCCTGAGGCTCTGGAGGATTGCGGGCGATTCGGTATTGACAGCGCAATCATCGTTTCAGCGGGTTTTGGTGAGCAGGAGGGAACCCATGGGAAGGAGCTTCAGCAACAGATAGTGGATATAGCGAGGAAATACGGAATAAGATTCGTAGGTCCGAACTGTATTGGAGTTGTAAACCCCTATCACAAGCTCAACACAACTTTTTTCCCATATGAAGGTAGACCGGGCTTCATCGGGATGGCGTCCCAGAGTGGCAGTTTCATCACTCAGATGTTTGTCCATCTGGACAAGTTCGGTTTAGGCTATAGTGAGGGATTCAGTTTGGGCAACGAAGCAATGACGGATCTCACGGATTGCATTGAGTACCTTGCAGAATCGCCTGAAACTAGGGTTATAGCGCTTTATATTGAGGGCATACGTCGGGGACGCGAATTTGTGCGAGTAGCCACCCAGGTATCTCGTAAAAAACCCATAGTAGCGTTTTATGTAGGTGGTTCAGAATCGGGGCGCCGGGCGGGAATGTCGCATACCGGCGCAATGGCTGGTTCAGATGCCCTTTATGATGGCATATTCAAGCAGTCTGGAATCATACGCGCAAGGTCCATTGAGGAACTGTTTGATTTTTGCTATGTCCTTGGCAGCCAACCCCTGCCCGATGGGAATGGCCTTGCCGTCCTCACTCATTCGGGAGGACCTGGCGCTGCCGCCTCGGACGCGGCTGAGCGGGCGGGTCTCAAACTGTCTGCTTTCTCAAAGGAAACTCAGGAAAAACTTAGAGCCTTGGTTCCTGGAACAGCCAGTATTAAGAATCCTGTCGATTTGACCTTTGCCAAAAACTACTCCGACTACTTGGGAACTTTGCCCAATATCCTTCTTCAAGACGAAAATGTGGATTCACTGTTCATCTATTGTTTGATGCCCCGTCAAAGGGTCATTCAGGCCGTTGTAGGGGCAGGCATTGAGAGATCACAGGCTTCAGATTTCGCAACCCAATACATAGTGAGCCAAAGTGAAATAGCGGGCCAATTCTCGAACAATTTGGGGAAACCTGTTGTGGGAGGGAGTTACTGTGACAGGTCGGAACTTTTTGTGCGGGAACTCCAGGACCATGGATTCCCGGTATTAGCCAGTCCTGAGCGAGCTGTAACAGCCATGGGAGCGCTCGCGAGATACGCCAGTTGGAGACGGTATCACGAGGAAGACTAATCCCTTGGCAAACCGGCGTCTGAAGGTAGACCGTTCATATGCCACCGCCAAAGGGCCGTCCTCTGTCGCAGCCTGTCGTTTATTCGACCTGATTTGCCAAGACAAAAGAGGGAGGCCACCCCCAGAGCGATGACATTTAGGGTCAAATTGGCCGTCAGGAATATCTTCAGGATAAATTCACCCACGTCGCCGTAATTCTTGCGGATGAACAAGTACCTGGAACGGTAGTATTCTATTCTTGGGGCTGCTTTGTATTGGCCTGCCGTGGCCCCCTGGAGATGGACAGCCTTTGCGTTCGGATCGTGATAGACAAACCAGCCCGATTTTCGCATTCTCAAAGCAAGGTCGGTTTCTTCAAAAAAGAAGAAAAAGCCTTCATCAAAACCGTCCACTGCAATCCATGCGGCTCTTCGGATGAGCATTACCGCGCCGATTAACGTCTCGACTTCAGTAGGTCCTTTTAACTGAACATTCTTACCGGGATGGCGTTCGGGAAACATTACTTTCATGACGCCTCTACCAACGATTTCTGAAATCAGCCCAGGAGTGGATTCAAAAGAAGTCTGCCTTGACCCGTCGGCGTTGAGCAATTGAGGCCCCACCATGCCTATGTAAGGATTGCTTTCCATCGTTTTTAACAATTTTGAAGCGCATTCTCGATCAAGCATGGCGTCGGTATTTACCAGCAGGATAAACTCGCCGCTCGTCTGCGCAAAACCCAGGTTATTGGCCCTGGCAAATCCCAGGTTACGACCCGCCTCAATCACTCGGGTCTCGGGAAAACTCTTTTTGACCAAATCCACGGATCCGTCTGAAGACCCATTGTCAACAACGGTTATTTCGATTTTCCTGTCAGTTTCGGATTCAAGGATGTGTCTCAAACACTCCAGAAGTAGATCGGCCGTATTTCTGTTCACTATGATGACGGACAGGACATCCGAATGAGGCTTGATCATTGAACACCATTCTGGCTACTTAGGGGAACAGTCTTTTTTATCCCCCTATGCTGTTCATTCCATCTGAAAGGCTTGACAGTGTGGATGCCCTTCCAACAGGCTTTGAGTCAACGGCGCTCCTGATTATTCTGGCAATTTCAGAAGCGCTCTTGCCCGAACGCAGCACGGTGCGAAGGTCAATCTCCTTTGGACTTAGCAGGCAGGGTCGCAGGGCCCCTTTGGCAGTGAGTCGAAGACGATTGCAGGACCCACAGAAATGTCCCGTAACCGGATCTATGATCCCTATTCTTCCTTTGGCTCCATCCAGATGAAACATGCTTGCAGGACCGTCCATGGCTTCTCTCTCATCGGCAATCAGATTCCCAACGCTGTTTCGGATCATTTCAAGCGCCTTGAAAGCGCTGAAAGGGTTTGGTGGGTTGACAGGCGCGTTTTCGCCTCCAAATGGCATCCGCTCGATGAACCTTACATCCACCGGTTGGCGCATGGTTATACGAGCGAATTCGGGTATATCTTCCTCGTTAACCCCCTGAAGAAGAACGACGTTTATCTTGACAGGGTCAAAGCCACATTCAAGCGCTTTTTCTATTCCATTTATGACCGTCTCCAACATGTCTTTACCGGTAATTGCAGCAAAGACTTCAGGCCTGAGCGAATCCAGAGAAACATTGATCCTCTTTAAACCGGCCTTTTTGAGATCCTCGGCCATCAGGGCAAGAAGCGCCCCGTTCGTGGTGAGCCCCACATCCTGTATCTGCCTGATAGAGGTGAGTCTTCTAATGAAATCCACCACCCCGCGACGAACCAGTGGCTCGCCTCCTGTGACCCTGATTTTGCGGATGCCCATCTCTGCGGCTATCCCGACTATCTCCAGGATCTCCTCATATCTGAGGATGTCTTCATGAGAAATTAGACGCACCCCTTCGGGCGGCCGGCAGTAGACACATCTGAAATTGCACAGGTCAGTTATGGATACTCTGAGGTAGTCGATTTTTCTTTTAAATGGGTCTATTAAACAGTTTTTCATGTAAGCCGGAACATGAAACCCAATTATCAGGTTTCATCTCAATTTAAATATTTTTCAATGGCAAAGCCGTTTTGTCAAAAAACAAAAAAGATAGTCAATCACAGCTTCGCTATGAGGTCAACAATAGATGAAGGGGTAGCGCCGAATAATCTGATCAGGGGCACCTTACCCAATGCTCCCCTGTCAAATATTGCGTCCGGAACTCCTCCAAGCTCTTCCATAACATCCTGGACTCCCCATGCAAGAGTGCTTCCCTCTTCTTTTTGTAAATCCGGCGGAGTCCTTCTCCTGTCGAACTCGGCAACAGAGTATCCAAGAGCCTGAATTCTTTTAACCAGGCTATCCGAATATATTATCGTCATAGCGGCGCGTCTTTTCGGATCGTATTCCATAGCAGCCAGGACGAGGTAATGTATCTGACGGGACGCGCCAAAACGCGGAGAACTCAATACGGCAATAGTGTTGACCAACTGGATGATTCTTCCCGGGAAGGAAGCCACATCCTGAACCGACTCAGCATACGGTATGGCGTAGGCCAGATTCGATTGAACCTCCGGTATCAAATGACCTATGTTAAGCCGTTTCAATCGCTCAATGGACCTGTCGAGTTCTTCCATCACATTAGTACGCTCTATTTCGCGGGTAATGGAAGCGAAGTGGTTTAACGGGCCTATTCCTTTACCTATACCGAGTGAAAACCTTAGGGCGCGATAGAGGTAGCGCCGGGCTTTGTCGATACATTCCATCAGGGGAAGACCGCGAGCCAAAAAAGTGGCTATCGCTGCTGAAAGCGTACAGCCTGTCCCATGTGTGTGCCGTGTCCGAACACGTTGTGTCTCAAACTCGTAATCCTGGTTGCCATCATGTAATACGTCAACTGGAGCGTTCGGAAGGTGCCCTCCCTTTACGAGAACATACTTTGGCCCCATCTTTTTTATTTTCTTGGCGGCTTTCTTCATGTCTGAAACGTTTGATATGGATCGTCCTACAAACGCTTCAGCTTCAGGAATGTTAGGAGTGAGCAGATAGCACTGGGGGAAAAGATCCTTGATCATTGCGTCCCGTGCCGCTTCGCCCAAGAGTATGGCGCCACTTTTGGAAACCATTACCGGATCCACAATGAGTTTGTCGATTTCATATTCCCTAAGTTTACGTGACACGGTTTCAACTATCTCCGCCGTCCCGAGCATTCCGGTCTTAACACAGTCTGCGCCTACATCGCCCAATACTGCGTCGATTTGCTGCCCCACGAATTCGGGATCCATCGTCCTTATCCCCTGGACCCCTAGTGTATTCTGGGCTGTTACCGCAGTTATTACGCTCATGGCGTAACCACCCAAAGACAGGACAGTCTTTATGTCGGCCTGGATTCCAGCGCCACCGCTCGAATCAGATCCGGCGATTGAGAGAACTTTGTTCATGAATTACCTTGGTCCAAAAGCAGATTTATGGTCTCATAGATTTCCAAGAGCGTAATTATAAACTATTTTTGATGATTTTGCCAAGTTTACAATTACATGTGCTATATTTTGAATTTATTCCTGTTTTGAGCTATAGACAGTTGCTGTTGAGTTTGGGTAGGGTGGGACCGATGTCAGAATGCCAGAAACTTTCGGGTCTTACTTTCTCATCTGGGGGCTTTCATGATTTCCCTTCAGGACGCTTCGGTCAACGAGGGTTAAGTCAGTTTTTTTAGGAGATTAAGGATTGAATGAGAGTTTAATCAAAAAGATAAAACCGTCATCCATATTGGTGGCCGGTGACGTGATGGTCGATGAATACGTTCTGGGGGAGGTGGAAAGAATTTCTCCCGAATCTCCTGTTCCGGTTCTGGTGGCACGCGAACGGCTGCGCAGGCTTGGTGGAGCTGGAAATGTCTTAAGAAACCTCGTTTCCATGGGAGCTACAGTGGCTTTGTTTGCCACAATCGGGTCTGATGACGCTGGAAAATGGTTCAAGAATCATTGCTATGAAATCGGGGTAGACACCTTTTGGTTAAAAACCGACAGATCAAGACCTACGACCATAAAAACACGTGTAGTGGCCCGAAATCAGCAGATAGTCAGGATCGACGAAGAAAATACCGGGATCATCTCAGCGGAAATGGAACAAAAAGTCATCGATGAGCTGAAGTCGGTGCTTCCTCAGGTGAAGGCAGTTGTTCTCTCGGATTATGGAAAAGGTTTTCTGACTCCAAACATATTGCAGTCCTTACTGGCGCAAGCCAAAGAAGAAAACATACCGGTGCTTGTAGATCCGAAAGGTATGGACTTCACAAGGTACAATGGCGCCACCTACATTACCCCGAATATCAGGGAAGCTTCACTGGCCTCCGGAATAGCTATTTCCGATAAGGTTTCCATGGAACTAGCGGGACAAACCCTTCTTTCGCAGACCAATGCTGAAGGGATCGTATTAACGAGAGGCCGGGATGGCAGCAGTCTGATCACGAGGAACAACATAGAACATTTTACTGTTAAGCCTGTTGAGATAGTTGATGTTACTGGAGCAGGTGATACGGTAATTTCAACCCTGGCTCTGGCGGTAGCGTCCGGACTTAGCATCCAGGAAGCCATACAACTGGCAAACCTTGCCGCTTCACTTGTAGTGGCCAGGTTTGGAGCGGCTACTGTCAGCCTTGATGAAATGATCGACTCGCTCAAGCTGGAACGTGAAATCAGCAAAATAATCAACATGTTAG
>CALDNG010000271.1 GCA_937915285.1 uncultured Desulfomonile sp.
GGACTGGATGAGGGTCTTTTTTACGTTTACACTGGGAACATACCGTGGGAACCCGGTGAGAAGACTTACTGCCCGGGTTGCTCGTACACCCTCATTGAAAGGTCGGGCTACACCATTGAAAAATACGCTATCAAGGATGGCCGATGCCCTAAGTGCAAATACGAGATAGAGGGTATCGAATTGTGAAAGGAATGAATTTCTGATGGATAACAAGACCGGGGTTTTGATATCACCTTCAATCCTGTCCGCGGATTTCACTCGCCTGGGAGAAGAAATCAGGTCTGTCCAGTCCGCTGGCGCCGACTGGCTTCACGTCGATGTTATGGACGGAGCTTTTGTCCCGAATATAACTATCGGCCCGCTAGTCGTGGCGGCGGCAAAGAGGGTCGCTGAGATACCTCTGGATGTTCACCTCATGATCAATAACGCCGACAATTACCTGGAGGATTTCCAGCAGGCAGGCGCAAACATTCTGGCGGTTCATCCCGAGGCATGCCACCATTTGCACCGGACACTGACAAGGATACGTGAGCTTGGTATGAAGGCCGGGGCAGCCCTGAATCCATCGACTCCGCTTCAGGCGGTGGAAAACGTACTTGCGGAACTCGACGTGCTTATGCTCATGACCGTGAACCCGGGCTTCGGCGGGCAATCTTTCATCAGGACAATGTTGCCTAAGGTAAGGGCCGCTCGACAGATGATAGACCGTTCAGGGTTTGAAATCCTCCTTGAGGTTGATGGTGGTGTGAGTCCAAAGACTGCGCCGGACCTGCTCAATGAGGGTGTTGACGTGTTTGTGGCAGGCAGCGCAGTATTCGGGTCGCCTCCATACGATGAAGCCATCATGCGCCTGCGAGGAAAATAATTTCAGTTTATCAAGCGCATGGCTTATATTTGATACACAGACCCATAACGGGAACTGGTTCTAAGGCCTTGCCAACCAGTTCCTGCAACCTGTCCGGACGCCAGAGAGCAAATCAACCGGGTAATGGAAGCGCCATGAACTCACAGAAAAGGCTGATAACATCGTTCCTGATCATATTTACTTTGTTTATGGTCTTTCCCTCGGTGTCCGAGTCTGTAAACAAGTATGACGCCGCACCGAAAATCAAGAAACTGAACATGCCGAACCTTGAAAAGGATCCGGGGTTCCTGTTTCTGATGGCCGAGGAATCGGAAAGCCGTGGAGACACTAATTCGGTGGTAGATTATTTCAAGAGGGCCATCGATCTTGATCCTACTTCGGAATACCTCAACATCCGTCTTGCGACGGCCCTTGCCAGAAACAGAAAGATTGCCGATGCGCTCATCGTTGTGCGAAACGCCACGACACTTAGCCCGGATTCCTCTGAAGCATTCGCTCTGCTCGGCAAAATATATACGGTCACCGGAGATTCGCTTAGAGCCATAGACGCATACAGCAGGGCGCTCGAACTCAAACCCTCTGACCGGGACCTCTACGTTTTCCTGGGATCACTGCAGGCGTCTCACAAGATGCTAAAGGAATCCGAAAAGACCTTTAACAGGATGATAGAGCAGTTCCCGGATGAAAAGGACGGATACTTCTATCTTGGCAAGGTCTATACCGAGGATGAACAGTATGACAAGGCCATAGAAATATTCAGGAGTCTTGCGGAGAAAAGGGGAGAAAGCGCTGCTCAGGCGTACCTGGAACTGGGTGGCATATACTCGCTACAGAAGAAATACGGTGACGCTGAAGAATGTTTCCGGCAGGCGCTCAACCTTGACAGTTACAACCTTGCCGCCCGTCTGAACCTTGGGCAGACACTGGCGAACCAGAAGAAATTCTCCGAGGCTTATGAGGTATTCGAAGAGCTTTCAAAGCTAGCCCCGTCAAACCTCGGTATTCAGATCAAAATGGCCCTGATTCTTGCCGAGCAGAAGCAATTCGACAAGGCACGGGAATTATTCGACAGGATACTTCAGAACAAGCCCGGCTGGGATCAGGTTCGCTTCCATCTGGGCAGGGTCCTGCGTGAGCAGGGAAAACCGGAGGAGGCTGAAAAGGAGTTCACGCAAATCCTCAAGGGCCAGCCATCCTTTGTGAACTCAAGAATTGTCCTCACACTCATGTTCCTGAACATGAAAGAGCCCGCAAAAGCCATAAAATACGTGAATGAAGCGCTTGACGCAGACCCTAAGGACGCCGAAATACTGCACATCAAGGGGTCCATAATGGAGGAGCTTTACAGGTACTCAGAGGCGGCAGAGATATATTCCAAGGCCCTCGAAATGGATCCCAGGAATGTCAAACTCATGTATTCCCTCGGAAATGCAGATGAAAAAGGTGGCCAGAGGACGAACAGCATGACGACCATGGAGTTGATACTCCTGGAAAAACCCGATGACCCCAGCGCACTCAACTTTGTCGGCTATACCCTGGCGCTTATGGACCAGGACCTGGAAAGGGCTGAAAACCTCGTCAGGAAGGCGCTAGAAATGAAGCCGGATGACGGATACATTATGGATTCGCTTGCCTGGATCCTTTTCAGGAGGGGCCGGATCGATGATGCCATGAAATTACTGGAAAAAGCATTCATGCGTGTAAAAAACGATCCGATAATTACTGAACACCTCGGAGACGTTCTTTCCGCCAAGAACAGGATTGAAGACGCCATAGAGGCGTACAGGAAATCCATTTCCCTGAATCCGGATAACCTGTCGGTTAAGGACAAGCTCCGGGCGCTCGAGACCAGGACAGTGGAGTCCTCGAAATAGGAGATGTCGAATCTGACGTTGTCTTCACGGGATTAGCTGGTGATCAGGACGCCATGAAACTCTCGAAACCACTGTTTCTGATAACTTTGGTGATGGCTTTTTGTCTGTGCCTGCTCCAATCGACATCTGCCCAGGATGTCAAAGGGCCTAGGGCGCAACCGGCGCCGGTTCCACCACGTTTCGGTCTACCGCCCGATATTGCCCAGGACTACATTTTCGCCGGCCAAAAGTTCCCAATCTCTCGTTCGGACATAAAACCCAGGATAATATCCCAGATAAATTTCCTACTCTATGATGCTCGAAGTGTCATGACAGAATGGGTCCTTGAAAAATCGCGGCTTAACTGGATTTATAGGGAAGCATTCGCAAAGGCGGGGATTCCGGAGGACTTCGTGTGGCTTGCTCCAGTCATGGCAGGGGCCACTAAAGCCGCTCGGCCGCAAGGGGTAGGCGCATGGATGCTCGATAAACCTTGCTCGTCCGCGGAAGGCCTGGCAATGCGCGATGACACTTTCATGGATGAAAGACTCGACGTACAGGCGGCGGCACGCTGCTTTGCGCTGAGATTGTCCGCCATCCGGAAAGAATACCGACTGGACTGGTTCATGTCATTAGTCGCTTACTTGATGGGACCAAAGCAGGCTGCTGAAATAGTTGAGAAATATGGAACATCAAATCCCTGGGATATCCCATTGCCGGATTACATCGAAGACCTGCTCGACAGGTGGATTGCCCTGAAGATCATTTATACACACCGTCAATACTATGGTCTTACTTTTAGCGATCCAGCCCCGTTCATATTTGACCAGCTCTCTGATGTCAGGCTAACAAAAGACCTACATGTGGCTGAGATCGCACGTATTCTTGGAGTTTCGCCGAGGCTCATCCTTGAGATCAACCCCAAGATCAGGATCACGCCAGGTATTTTTCCGGCCAAAGCCGACGGAATACAACTGCTTCATTCTATTGCTGCGCCTTCAGGCAAAGGCGTTCAGTTGTTGAAAAAACTTCAGGAACTCGGTTATATCGATGACGCCCGCAAACTCTGATCCGATTTGCGCAACACATTTTTAGATCGGTATTGACTGTTTATTCAAAAGGCCTTAGCATTAATGAGCAATTTGTGAATATTTGGATTCCTACGCCGGAATAATTGCACGGAGCGACACCTATGAAACTAATTAAATGGGATCCCTTGAGGGACTTGCTGAGTTTCCAGGAGCGGGTTAACAGGCTGCAGGGCTCAAGAAGACCGGATTTTCCGATAGACCGCGGCCCGAGTTGGTGCCCTGCTTTGGACATACTTGAAACCAGTGACGCCTATGTGGTATGGGCGGAACTGCCCGGGGTCGGAAAAAACAACATCGAGATTGAAGTAATAGGCAGGAAGGTCATCCTGTCTGGGTCAAGGACCGTCGAAAACGAATATGAATCCGCTGAATACAAAAGTGTCGAGAGGGTTCAGGGATTCTTTCAGAGAAGTTTTGATCTGCCCGGTCCAATAGATGTTGAGAATTCTGCAGCAAAATACGTCGATGGTGTATTGCAGCTATACCTGCCCAAAACCGAACAGGTTGAAGACAGATGCGTAAAAATTGAGTGCGCAGGTTGACCGGCTTCAGACCAGTCGGTTTGTTGGGTGATCGCAGCATGAATCATATAACGGTAGGTCGACTCCGGTGATTATCCCTTCGCCAGCGGTCTGACAAAAATGATGTCATTGATTCTATCTGGAATCGTTTTGGTGAAAATTAGGAATGTCTCATATTGACCCTTACAAAGTACTTGGTGTCGGCAGAAGCGCTTCTGATGACGAAATAAAAAAAGCCTTCAGGTCAATGGCGCGTAAGCATCACCCGGATGTGAACCCAAACAGCAAGAGTTCCGAGAGAAAGTTCAAGGAAGCCTCTGAGGCCTACGAGATACTTAGCGACAAGGAAAAAAGACGCAATTACGACATGTTCGGCAGCGCAGATCCAGGGGCGGCATTCGGTGGTTTCAATAACTTCAGGAAGGGATCCGGCTTCGGATCCAGAGGTTTTAACAACAACCCATTCGGGTCGCAATACCAGTCAGGCTTCGGATCAAGGGCCCCTTTCGACGATATGTTCTCCGATTTTTTCAATCGTTCCGGCAACCAGAGTGGATTTAACCACTCACCGCACAAGGGTGAGGATATTGAATACAACGTGAGGGTGAGTTTTAGTCAGGCCTATCTTGGAGCGAGACTTTCAGTAGACACATCTTACCGTAAGATAGAGGTTCAGATCCCGCCCGGGGTCGATAACGGCTCAAAAATAAGGGTGGCGGGGCAGGGCGCCCCGGGATGGAGAGGCGGAAAGGACGGAGACCTGTATCTCAAGATCTCGGTTGACGAACACGATCTATTCATCCGGAAGGACAATGATATTCACATGGAACTCCCGGTAACCCTCGGAGAAGCCATGCTGGGCGCCATGATAGAAGTCCCTATGCCCGATGGACGACTGGCGCTAAAAATCCCTCCCGGGTCCGGGCACGCAAGGAAGTTCAGGTTCAAGGGGAAGGGGTTCCCGTCATTGAAAGATTCCTCACGGGGAGACTTCTTCATAAAACTCAAGGTGGTCCTACCAAAGGACATCGACGAATATTCACGGGAGCTGGTCGCAGAGTTTGAAAGACAAAACCCCATGGATGTCCGGTCTAACCTTTAAAAGGCCGAACCAAATGCCGGAATATATTTTTCGGTTGCTCTTCGTATCTTGAAAAAACATACCGCGTTACACATCTGAAAAATATGGCGGCCATCACGGATAGGGGGCTCGCCGTACTACTTGTTGCTTTAAGGAGATAGCCATGCAGGAATCTGAAAACGAAACAGGATTTGTAGTCAGGGATAAGCGGCACTCAACAGTTGAGGATAATACGGCAAAATCGGAGCCAACTGAAACTCCTAAGGCGCAGGCGGCTGAAGAAAAGACCGAACCCGAACGCGCCCCTGAACAGGAAACCGCTTCAGCCTCCGCACGTGGCCCAGTTGATTTTACATCTTTCGTCCTGGGAATGGCCCAAACAGCCCTGTTCCAGATGGGATTAATTCAGTTGCCCGGATCTGAACAGCCAAAGAAGGATATGCCAGGCGCAAGGCAGACAATAGATATAATAGCAATGATTGAAGAAAAAACTCGTGGGAACTTGACCGACGATGAGAAAAAAGTTATAAATGATACTTTGTTTCAACTAAGGATGGCCTATGTTGAAATGAATAAGTTATAGAATCAAATGAGGCCCTCAAAGGCCTTTTGAAGGAGAAGATATATGTCACGAGTTTGCGAGATTTGCGGTAAGGGGCCTTTAAAAGGCTATAATGTGAGTCACGCTCACAACCGCACCAAGAAGACGTCACTGCCCAATCTGCAGAAATTGAGAATAGTCGAGAATTCCGGCCGGGTTCGCAGGGCAAAGGTCTGCACGCGCTGTATTCGGTCAAACATGGTTTCAAAGGCCCCCTAGGCAAGCTTGAGACGGAATCAGTACCGGCAGTTCCATTTACTGCACAGGTTCAACAATAAGAAACAGGCGAGGTTGATGTCAGCCTCGCCTGTGTTATGACAGCCTTACCATTCTTCCCGCCTAGGCCATTCCCAGACGCTCTACATTCTCCACTCCCTTGACACGCTGCAGAGAATGAATGATCCGTGTCAAATGATCCACATCTCGAACCTTTACCATGAAAAATCCCTTTGCCTCGCGATCGTTTATTACATTCACATTTGCCTGGATTATATCGGAATCGTTCGATGTGAAAACGCTGCTGATGGTGGCGAGCATACCCGGACGGTTAACCGAATGCACAACTATCTTAACCATCCGGTCATGAGCCTGTTTCTCATCCCAACTGGCGTCGATTATCCTCTTTTGGTCGGTTTCAACGAGATTGGCGCAGTCACTCTTGTGTATGGTGACGCCTCTGCCGCGTGTAATGAATCCGCGTATCGAATCTCCAGGTAAGGGATTGCAACATTTTGCGAAATTAACCATCACATCAGCCAGTCCCTGCACCCGCACACCGCTCTTGGAGGGGCCGGGGGCTTGACTGGCCTGCTTCTCCTCGAAGTGCTCCAGCTTGACCTTCTCCCTCTCGTGAAGCGGGATCAGTCTGGTTACAAGCACTTTCGCGGACTGCCTGCCATAACCGATTGACGCATAAAGCTCAGACTCAGTCCTGAAATTGAACTCCTGGGCTATCCTGAGCAGTTCGCCGTCTTTTTCCAGCCGTGACACGTCCAAACGCCACTTCTTGAGTTCGCGCTCGACACTGTCGCGGCCCATGTCGATGGCCTTTTCCTTTTCCTGGGCCAGGATGTAATGACGGATCTTGGTGCGTGCCCTGCCGGTCTTTACATGCTTGAGCCAATCCTTGCTCGGCCGTTGATGCACCGAAGTCACTATCTCAACCGTGTCGCCCGTGTTTAACTCATATTTGAGCGACACCATCTTGCCGTTGACCCGCGCTCCGACACAACTGTGTCCGACCTCGGTATGAATCGAGTAAGCAAAATCCAGTGGGGTCGATACCTTTGGGAATTCCTTCAGATCGCCCTTCGGAGTGAAAACATAAACATCATCCGGGTAAAGGTCGACCCTGACATTCTCGAGGAATTCGCGTGGGTCTTCCAGTTCCTGTTGCCACTCCATCATCTGTCTTAGCCAGTTGACTACTTTGGCGTCCTCATCATCGACCGAACGACCCTCCTTATAGGACCAGTGCGCCGCGATCCCCTCCTCGGCTATCAGGTCCATCTCATGGGTCCGTA
This sequence comes from uncultured Desulfomonile sp., assembly GCA_937915285.1. Classification (GTDB taxonomy): domain Bacteria; phylum Desulfobacterota; class Desulfomonilia; order Desulfomonilales; family Desulfomonilaceae; genus CAITZA01. Next base: position 7,536 of record CALDNG010000271.1, read on the forward strand.
TCTGTATCTCTATCCTGTGACCCTCCGGACCTATGACCGTAGTGTGCAGCGATTGGTAACCGTTGCTCTTGGGCATGGCCAGATAGTCCTTGAATCGTCCAGGAACAGGCTTCCACAGCGAGTGAATCAATCCAAGCACTGTGTAACAGTCACTCACCGAGTCCAGGATTATACGGAATGCTGTCAGGTCATGGACCTGATCGAATTCCAGTCGCTGGTTCAGCATCTTGCGGTGAATACTGTAAATGTCCTTGTTTCGTCCCTTGATGATCGACTTGATGGATTCCTTTTCAAGCCGTTCACGGACTATTGTAAGAACGGTATTGACGTAAGCCTCGCGTTCCTGAAGTGAATCCTCAAGTCGTTTCTGGATATATGAGTATCTCTCGGGCTCCAGGTGTTTGAACGCAAGCTCTTCCAGGTCGGTTCTGAGCCAGTAAATACCGAGCCTTGCAGCCAACGGCGAATATATTTCCATGGTCTCGCGTGATATGCGCACCTGCGATTCACGCGGCATGTGCTTAAGCGTTCTCATGTTGTGGAGACGGTCAGCGAGTTTCACCAGGAGCACCCTGATA
>CALDNG010000272.1 GCA_937915285.1 uncultured Desulfomonile sp.
GGGTTTTTTCCTCGGGCTTGTCAGTCCTGGCCCAGGAACGAAGTGTGAACCTCATATCAGTGAAAGGGGCTGCGCCCCTCTCGAGGGAGCTGTTAACCCTCTCAAGGAGCTTCAATCTTATCGCGGACAACTCGCTCATCCATACCGCTGAATCCACTATGATGAAGATAGTATCGGCAGAAATTCTGTCGACCCTGGCATGCGATGCAATCACGGAGTCCACTAGTTTTGGCCACCGGTGAATGACTGAATGTCGTGATATCGCCTTGTTAAGGCCCATTGCTCCCAGAGCCTTGCGCAGCGATTGTGACAGAGGTTTAGGATCCATGGGATAACTCGATCAAAGCTAGTATTTGAGATAATATAATTAATTCTGGGCGCAATCGGAAGGGTCGCCCTGAATTTTAGCTATGGCGTGAGGAATTGCGGGGAGCACAGCCTCGAGGTTTTCTATGGCGCCTTTCGGGCTTCCTGGCAGGTTAATGATAAGAGTGCGTCCTCTGACGCCGGCTACAGCCCGACTTATCATGGCGTGAGGAGTTTTGCCCATGCTGACGGCCCTCATCACCTCGGCCATTCCCGGGATCAGCCTGGTTAAGACCTCAGTTGTGGCTTCAGGCGTGACATCACGCGGGGATACACCTGTACCGCCCGTTGTCAGAATCAAATCAAGCGCTTCCATGTCGGCCCATTGTATAAGGACTTCACGGATTCGTTGCACTTCATCCGGAACTACGGCCGAGATACTGACTGTCAATCCGGCGCCGGCAAGTCTTGATTCGAGCGCCGGCCCGGATGCGTCAGATCGTGATCCTGCTGAAGAGCGATCACTAACAGTGAGAATTCCCACACGCGGCATGAGGTATGAACCTTGGCTCCTGGTTTTCTTCTTCGCTGGATGATGGTAATCCCCGATGGAAGTCTCTAACCTGCATGTCCTGGGCTTCCAGTTCCTGCCTTAAAAAGCCGGCAGCCTTCCATGGGTCGACCTTTGTCCCACAAGTAAAAATGTCAATGGCCGCGTAGCCGTATTCCGGCCAGGTGTGAATGGTTAAATGAGATTCAGCGATAACTACGACACCGGAAACACCCTGTGGGTTAAAGTCCTGGAAAGCGGTCTTTAGCACGGTGGCGCCGGCGACTTCAGCGCCATGGGCCATAATCTTCTCCAGGTAGTCCATGTTATCCAACTTTTGCGCATTGCATGAGCAGAGCTCGATCAGAAGATGAATTCCTAAAGCCTTCATCGTCATCCCCCGTACCGAGTGGGCAAAAAAGCCGCTCGTATATAAAGCAAGGGTATAAGACACAATCCCCGTGAGCCGGTTGAACTATCCCAACCGCAAACGGCGCTACTACTTCAGTTCTCGGCTGTTAAGGTAAATCTGGGTGTGATTTCCCCGGCTGCCGAAAGCCGAAACCCGAGAGGATTTTATCCTCCCAAACCGAGCAGTATTAAGGTTTCAACCTTGAGAGGAGGAAACATAAAGTCTCCCCACTCAGGCCAACCCCTCCATTAAAAGAATTTTCAGATACTGATGCAGAAGAACAGAACGCAATCGTTGGACCGGGGAAGGATAACCTGTTCCGACCTGACACAAAGAAGTGATTTGAAGACAAAATCCGGTTCATTTCAACGTCCTGATGATGTGCTTACAAAGATATCTTAAACCATATTTCTTGCCTTTAACATGTGTCACTTGTCAAGCAAAAAAGATTCCGTTTACAAAAAAGTTTTTGGGGTTTAGTCGGGAAATTCCAGTGTCATGAAAACCCATTCAAAAAGGTTTTCCTTCATGTCTGCCAAGAATTACATGGGGTGATGTGGGCGCCGCAAACGCTACATTTTGATTCCCCCATACCAAGCGGCGACCTGCATTGCCCGCAGTAGCGCTGGGAGTCATAATCAATTTCCTTGACCCTGGCCCCGCACCTTCGGCAATCGGGCTCACATTCCGGTGTGTATGCCGAGCAGTTAGGGCACAAAATTATTGGGCCTGAATCCATGGCTGGATATGGATACGCGTTTCTCAGTTTACGGATTCTTACCCATGTGGCCCAGAGCATGATGACTAGCAGTGGCGCCAGGGTAAATTTAGCGTATTGCGGTGATAGCGCAACCAGAAAATTGTATGTGCCGTGGAAAATTATCGACAGCGCAAGACCTGAAGCCACGCATGATATTTCACCCTGTGAGTTGAACCTGGCCATTCCCATTGAGTATCCCCACATAGCGGAGAACATCATGTGCGCAGGGGTTGCGTAGAAAAGCCTCGAATACCATATCTCATGCCCCAGCCTGCTAAGGTATAGCGCGTTTTCAACGGAAGCAAATCCAAGTCCGGCCGTCATGGCGAATAGCATCCCGTCCGCGGGGGTCCGGAAATCGGACCTACGGTATATGGATATCCATACTGCGGCCAGCTTGAAGAATTCTTCGATAGGGGCAACCAGCAGAAAACTGACCAGGGTCGAGTCAACCAGGGTTTCCTGGCGCAATTGGGCCCCGGTCAGATTCTCAACCAGATTTGCAGGTATGGTGCAAAACATCCCATAAACAAATACGCGGGCCACATTGTCAAATGTCCCCCCTCCGATGGGGCCCCTGGCAAGAAAAAAAACCAGCCACGCCAGTCCTGGCATCAGACCGATTACAGGTAACGCTAGTTCCAGTTCGGCACCTCTTGTTTGACATTATGCGCATGACCGTATATCACGGAATTTACGGTTGTCCAACAGGACAGGCAGGACACAGGAGCTTCATTTTGAATCGGAATGCCTTAGCAGACACTAAAAATGGCGTGGCTGAAAATGAATTGGTTCGAGTTGAGGACGTTTACAAACATTACTCGGTAGCCAAAAGCTTTTTTCAGAGTGGGGAACTGAAGGTTCATGCGGTAGACGGTGTCAGTCTTTCAATTTTTGACGGTGAGACCCTTGGACTGGTTGGGGAATCCGGTTGTGGCAAATCGACCCTTGGCAAACTGATACTTCGTCTGGAAAAACCCACGAGCGGTCGCATATTTTTTGGGAATGAGGACATAGCTAATTTATCAGGCCGCGATTTGAAGGGTATCCGGAAAAAGATGCAGGTCATCTTCCAGGATCCGTACTCGTCACTGAATCCCAGAAGAAACGTGAAAAACGCCATCATGGAACCGCTCGTGATCCATGACATCGGAAACAGGCAGGAACGCTCTCAGAAAGTATACGAACTGATGGAGGAAGTCGGTCTGCGAAAGGAACAGGCTCTCCGATATCCTCACGAATTCTCTGGTGGACAGAGGCAACGTATAGGGATAGCCAGGGCGCTCGCTCTGAACCCGAGGCTTATTATTGCTGATGAGCCGGTGTCAGCGCTGGATGTGTCGATTCGCTCACAGGTTCTGAATCTAATGAAAGACCTTCAGGACAAATATGCCCTCTCCTACCTTTTCATTTCGCATGACCTGTCAGTTGTTGAATACATATCAGACCGCATAGCGGTGATGTATCTGGGCAAGATAGTAGAAATAGGCCCTAAAACGCTTGTTTATGATTCCCCGTCCCATCCTTACACTGAAGCCCTGCTCAGTTCGGCCCCTGTTCCTGACCCATCGGCCAGGAGCAGAAGAATTGTGCTGCGTGGCGATGTTCCGAGCCCCATGGCGCCCCCCGCAGGGTGCAGATTCCACACACGGTGCCCTATCAAGGTGGATATATGTTCGGAACTGGAACCTCAACTGAAGGAAACTGATCCAGGACGTCTAACAGCCTGCCACCTGCGCGCTTGACGCAGTCAGTGAAGGATCGACGTAATACTGCTTAACTCCATGAGCAGGAGTGTGAAGCGTCGCGAAAAACCGCAACAAGCGTCTATAGTGGGACTATTTCCTCACACATGGGATCCTCTTTTTCAAATAGTGTCAACTAATTGCATTCCTATTACCCTAACGGTCTTCCAGAACTTGCAAAAAGTTGTTAAATGTGATGAACATAACGCGTCTAGAGCTGCCTCGACAGTTACGATCCCGATCAATCAATTACCGGTCCGGAAAATTCCCGAATGCAGAACTTACGAGAGATATTTGAATCGCTCACAGCAGTCAATTTCATTGACATAGGTCTGATAGCGCTTCTGGTGTATTTTTTCGTTGTCTGGTTCAAGGGGCCGAGGTCGTTACAAATTATTGGTTCCATTTTCGGAATCGGCGTCTTTTATTTTACAGCGATAAAGTTAGGGCTGATTCTCACTTCTTCCCTTTTTCAATACCTGTGGACGGCCATTATAGTGGTGATGGTAATTGTTTTTCAGCCCGAAATCCGTCAGATGCTCGACCGTGCATCCCCATTGAGACGATTGATCTCGGGCAAGGGCCATGAGGTCAACAAGAGTCTACTGGAGGAGGTAGTCGATGCGGTGGTTGAGTTGGCCCGGGAGAAAACCGGCGCATTGATAGTTTTCCAGCGTGATGACGTTTTGGACAACCTGATACTCAAGGGGAAGGACCTTGACGGCATTGTAACATCCGAGCTGATCGAGAGCCTCTTTCAGAAGAATTCACCTCTCCATGACGGAGCCATCCTGCTCCACAAACGTAGGATAGCGGCGGCTGGCTGCATTTTACCTCTCTCTAGAGACGAAGACCTCAGCAGACGTTATGGAACAAGGCATAGGGCGGCCATTGGCATTACAGAGCGCTCTGACGCCGTATCCATAGTTGTGTCCGAGGAGCGTGGAGACGTTTCTCTGGTATGCGCCGGAAAGATTAATACGTTCAAGAAGAGGACGGAATTTATTTCAGCTCTCGAAAAACTGCTTGGTGACGGTCAGCTTAAGGAGGAATCGGAATCCTCCTCCAGTTTGAAGGAACTGATTTTATCGAACTGGCGCCTGAAGCTTCTGTCTCTGATCACGTCGGTTTTCCTCTGGCTCGTAATTGTGGGGCCACAGAAGTCGGAGCTGGGGATATCGGTTCCGATCCAGTACACAAAACTGCCCCTGGCTGTTGAGATCATAGGCCAATGGATGGATAGACTAGATGTGAGGGTGCGAGGGTCGGCATCCAGTCTGGACAGCCTTAGTCCCGGTTCGGTAAGGGCTGTTGTAGATTTGGGAAGGGTGCTGCCGGGTCTGAACTTCTTCAGAATCACCAGTGACAAAATTCAGGTTCCACCAGGAATCACCATAGCCCAGATAAGACCATCCGATCTACAGTTGAACATAGAAACAGCCTTGATAAGGCAGCTCAAGGTAGTCCCCACCATCGTTGGAGTCTTGCCTGAAAAATCAAAACTCATCGTTCAACCTGCGGAAGTCAAGATACGGGCGGGTCACGGAGATCTGAAGAAATTGACATCTGTGACCACAGATCCAGTAGGCATCGGAGAATTGCTGGCTAAAGAATCCGTCAAAGCCCCTGTAGTCGTGAAACCGGAGGGTTTGAGAATAGACTCGATTGATCCAATCCAGGTTACAGTCAAACTCGAGGCTGAAAAGAATTGACCAGTCGTCAGCAAGATGCGCCACGGAATCAATCTCTCTCCGAGCCCTTTGCCGGGGCTCTACAGCTTCTGTCCGAAAGTCTGGACGCACAAACGGTAGCCATATTCCTGATCGATCAGGATTTTGCCATGCTGGATCTGATAGCCTCAAAATCCAGACGCAAAGATTTCATCAGATCCGTCAGAAGGCCCTTGGGTGACAGCCTGATTGGGGGAATAATCCAAAGGGGACTGACCGTAAGTGAGAGCATCAAGGGGGACATGTATTCCAGGCTAGGTCTGTATTCTTCAGCCGGTCCCGAAGCCGTCTACCTGGCTGTCCCGTTTGGAACTAACGGATTAGTCTGGATAGACCGTGAAGGTATTGACCGCTTCGCCCCTGACCAGATAAGGCTCGCCTCATTCACGGCAGCCATGGTTTCAGACATTCTTGAACTCTACACGGGAGCGGTTAGAACAAGGGACTCGGCAACCGACCTAGGCATTCTCACATCTCTGACTGACACCGATGACAGGGCTGTGGAATCGTCAAATATCCGTCTTGACGACATAGTAACAAGGATGACTCTGTCCAACGCCTGCGACGGGGCCTTGGCGGCGCTATCCACTGAAAATGGCGAGCTGTGTAGGATAGTGTCGGTGTCTGGATTCTCTGGCGCTCTCAGCAAGGGTAAGGTTGTCAGATTGAGGCAGGGGTGGGCCAAATGGGCAATTGAGAAAATGAGGCCTGCAATAATTTCGGGGTTAAAGGGAGATGAAACATCGCTTCCTATCTTCCATCCGGGTGAGGCGATAGGTTTTTCTGTAAAAAGTCTTGCCGTGATTCCATGGTATGGATTTGACCAGATTGACGGAGTCCTGGTTGCGGCATCGAGAAGTTCAGGCATAGAGTGGGAGTCGAAGCGTTCGTTGTGGATGTTTTTGGCAAGCCTGGTGGGATTGATAAGGCGTCTGGAAGTAAGCGGTAAAGTGCTCAAGGGTGTCAGACGTTACGACGGTGAATCCGGGGTAATGAGTGAAGGTTATTTAAGAAACCAGTTACGTGCGGCTTTTGAGAGACAGGCGGCCGCAGGCGGCAGTTTTTTTGTCCTGTTGGCCCGCATAAACAACCTGGACAGCCTGTACCTTGATCACGAATACACAACCATGAACCGCTTCCTTGGGATCTTTTGCGAGAAACTCTCCATGTCCACCAAGCGCCAGGTATTGGCTGGAAAGCTGTTTACGGGCTGTTTCTGCATAGGCGTTGAGAATCTGCCTTCCTCTGAGGTAGATACCCTGACAAGAAAAGCCTCTGCCCTTTTGGGACAGGGCCTTTCCAACGTGGACGGTGTAGACATCAGGCATGAGGTTGATTTTGGCTGGGCTCTCTATCCCCATGACACCATTACATTTCAGGAATTGATGAGTAAAGCGCAAAACAGGCTTTCCCACAAAAAGCCTTACCTTCACCCATAGAATCTTCAGGCCTCTTGAAGCCCTACCAGAAACCGTTTGTGTGTGATTTCTGAAAATGATAAACATACTGGGCAGGCCTCACAAAAGTCAGCGCCGTTTAAGACTGAAGGCGCAGTATACATGTCTATCCCATAGATAGGGCTGTTGACCATTAACATGCCTGACGACGGGAAGTCAGGCCTCAGGAGATGCACATTGACCACCCTGACAATACATGATCCGTGGAAACATTTGAGAGCTGATTGCTTTGGTAACCAGGAACCGGAGGTCGTTCTGGAAGCGGTTACCGCCCCTCTTGAGGTTCTGGAGAGCAAGCATGATCCAGATCAACTATGGTCCAGTATAGAGACCATGCCTGCCTGGTCTGCGGCAATGAGTTACGGCAGCAGGGAAAAACTTGCCGGGGCCACTGAAAAACAGGTTTCCCTTAATCGAAAGCTTATTCAGTTGGGTCACCATACCCCACTGGAGTCCATTCAGTTTAATTTCCATGTGTCAGGCATATCCAAGGCATGCGGCGCACAGTTGTCGAGGCATAGGGTCGGTCAGGGACATGTGAGTTCGAGCAGGCGTTTCCAGTCGCAGGGTATGTCATTTGTTTACCCTCTTCTGCCCTACATCAAGGATGAGGCTGAAGCCAGGTCTGCACTGAAAGTCATCAGTGACATGAATCGAATGGCTTTCGAAGTTTACGAGAAATTGCGGGAAGATTCCAGGCTGCACAAGGAAGACGCCCGCCGTGTTATACCTGTAGCGTCTTCACAGGAGAGAGTTTGGTGGGTAAACGCCAGAGCGTTGAGAGATTTCTTCCGTCTGAGGCTTCCCAAAGACGCTGAATGGGAAATCCGTCGCCTTGCGATAATGGTTTACAACATCGTATCAAAGATCGCTCCGTCAATATTTGAAGACGTTGTGACAGAAGGCTGAATAGATTACCACAAACCGAGAGGGCTGGACCTGGAAAAAATGATAAGGCCTCATAGTATTTGAAAAGGCTGTATGGTGAGGATAGAGCACTCCATTCCTCACCATTTAAAAACAGTTTTCCCGGGATATTGCTATAGAGATTCCGTCATAATTCTTTCTTTTCTGTATCAATTTCGTCCTTCGACCGGCCAGCATTGCGCTGGGCTCAGAAACCCCCGGAACGCTGGTATTTTCCATGACATGATC
>CALDNG010000273.1 GCA_937915285.1 uncultured Desulfomonile sp.
AAGTGATTCTGCGGCATCACCCCTGTATCTCATGGGCAGGCAACCCGCAACTACCAGAAACGCCTCATGGTTTTCTTCCACATGATCCAGTATGGTATTGATGGATTCTTCCACTGCCATTTCTATGAAAGCGCAGGTGTTAATGATAATTATGTCAGCGTCAGGGGTTTCCTCTGTAAAGCTGTAGCCCGACTGGCTCATCGCATACATTATCTTTTCGGTATCGACCCTGTTCTTGGGACACCCAAGACTCACGATGGTATAAGACAAATCGCTCTTCAATCGTTTCCTCACTGGCGGGTATTTTGACGCCTCAGGTTTCGGGCTACATTCAATGGCTTGTCCCAAATCAGTAACCTGGACAGATAAGCAGGGCTATGTCGCAATGGCGCCTTCAATCATTTCGGACTGGCTATTTCAAAGATGCTGTCCGGAACGGAAGGCAGGAACTTGATCTCGGACAGATCGAACCTATTATAGTTGCCCAGCGCGTCATAGATAATGGCTCGGTTTATTGTGAATTTCTTTGAGTCGATCCCAAGAGTGATCCTGTAGGAAGCCGGAGAAGTTTTCGAACTGGTGAGTTCCAGAAATATAAGTTCATTGCCGGGTTCCCGTGGGCGTTGAGGAAACTTGAACGAGAAATTCTGGTCGATAGCCCCGATATTGGTGAAAAAGCTGAAAAAGTTCTCGACATTAAGCTCCGCCGGAACTTCCCCTGTAACGGAGGTCTGGTCCTCGAGGAACTGGACCGAGTAAGCACGGCCTTTCATTACAACCTTCTGTTTCTCAGGAACCTGAACATCGAGCGCAATGTAGGATGGTTTTCTAACATACATTATGCCCTCAAACGTATCCTTGATGTCCATGGCTACATTCACCGTGACCTGGTCAAACAGGGCGCGGAAACAGCATTTGTCTGCATAGACCTCCTGAACCTTTTTCATGACCTGCTCAGCAGTCATCTCCTGAGCCAAAGAAACACGGTCACTGGAAAAAAGCGCCAGCAAACACACAGCAATTAATATTCTGGTGAATCTCATGGAATAAAATCCTTTGCGCCGAGGGCCTCGGAAAGGCGCCCAGCGATGAGGCATGGATCAAATTCGTTTTTGGGAATGTCCAGGCCAAGTTTCTTCAGCCTTTGCTTGAGATGGGCCATAGGTGGAGCCAATTCAAAAAGCCGGGGATTTGATGACAACTGCTCGAATACGTCACCGCATTCTCCAAAGGCTTCAAGCCTGCCTTTGTCCATAACCATCAAGAAATCGAGCAGGGTCATAAACGGGGCCATGTCGTGGGAAACTATTATCATTGTTCGTTTACGCTGCAGCTTGATGGCTTCTGCCATTTTTACCAAATCAAGCCCTGAATAAGGGTCCATGCCGGCCAGAGGCTCGTCGAGGATCAATACCCCAGGATCATTGACCAGCACGCACGCTATCGCTAGTTTGCGTCTGGCCGCCTCAGGCAATGTTGAAGGTTCACTTCCCTTAATGGCTTCCCAATCCAGACCGGCTTCCTCACAAGCATTCCTGGATCGGACCAGCAACTCTTCTTCAGGAACCTTCTCCAGGTTTCTGATGGGAAATGAGACCTCGTTCAGGACTGTGTCCTCAAACAGTTGCCGCTCGGGACACTGAAAAACAAGCCCAACCGTCAGCGGCAATTCCTGTCGAAAGGAATCAGTTTCCTTTCCATTCAGGAATATACGCCCTGCGGTTGGTTTTAATAGCCCATTCAGATTTTTTAATAAAGTTGTTTTACCGGATCCGGTCGATCCCAGGATACCCAACACGCTCAAAGACGGCAGGAAAAAAGAAATGCCATTCAGGGCGGTATTCTGCCATGGAGTCTTGTCAGCATAAACGTATTTGAGAGATTCAACCCTTACTTCCACAATTCACCACTCCCATCAATCAATGAGGAATCCGTATGAACCATGGAATGACCTATCCGTTTCAGGTCTTATCTTTAACTCTCCATGTGGTCCCGCTAGGGCCATCTTCTATCAGAATACCATGATCCGATAGCATTACCCTGATCTCATCCGCCCGTTTGAAATTTTTTTCTTTGCGCGCCTGAGACCTCTCCTCAATAAGGTTGTTTATCTCCGACTCAGGTTTCGAAAGCTCTTCCGTTCCCGCATGTCTTACGTCTTGGACAAATTGCGCCGGTTTTTCATTCAATATTCCAAGGACATTCCTGGCGAGTCCTGCAATATCGTTCCTGCAACTGGACAGCAATTCGGGACACGGTAATTTTTCAGGCATTGAACCATACTCGGTGTTGAGCCTGTTGATGCAACGAGCGGCTTCAAACAGTATTGCCAGGCATCGGGGGGTGTTGAAATCGTCGTCCATGGCCTCCACAAAACGGGAATTCATGTTGTCAATTTCAGAAGGTAATTCCTTGGAGGCCCCATCCATTTCAATAAGCTTGTCTAGGACCACAAGGGCAGAATAAAGCCTCTCCAGGGCAATCGCCGCTTCCTTCAGGCTCTCATCGCTGAAATCCAGATCGGAAGAGCGTCGTGTAGGGAAAGAGTGTAGATCTCGGTG
>CALDNG010000274.1 GCA_937915285.1 uncultured Desulfomonile sp.
AGGCAAGTATCTGCTTCACCATGTCAGTCGCCCTATTGGCTGCTCCGAGGACTCTTTTCAGATTGGAAGAAATCCTACTGTCTTCCGGTATGGCCTGCAAGGCCAATTCGGTGTTGCCAGTGATAGCGAACAGGATATTATTGAAATCATGAGCAATACCTCCGGCTAGGGTTCCTATGGCCTCCATTTTCTGGGACTGGATGAGTTGCTTTTGCAGTTCAATCTCCTTGGACACATCACGAGAGACCTTTACATAATTGATTATTTTTCCGTCTACATCCTTCACCGGGGATATGGATCCCTCCTCATGAATCAGTGATCCATCCTTTTTCTTGTTGAGGATTACCCCGGACCAGACCTCTCCCCTGGTCAGGGTATCCCAGAGTTTCTTATAAAAGACCTTATCGTGCTTACCACTGGCAAGGAAACTAGGGTTCTTCCCGATAACCTCCTCTGACTGGTATCCGGTGATTTTTTCGAAAGCAGGATTTACGTATTGAATAACCCCCCCGGCGTCGGTGACTACCACACTACCTGCCGTAGACTCAATGGCGGTGAACAGGCGTCTGTATTCCTGCTCTGAACGGAAGCGATCCGTTATGTCCTTGTCAACCCCGCGGCAGCCTATTATGTTACCTTCCTGATCAAGCATGGCCACACCGCTACTTTCAATGATCGCAATATCCCCATTCTTTTTTAGGTTGCGATTGATGAAACCGGTGAAGTATTTTCCCTGCCCCATCATCGAGAAAGACAATTCCTTGAGTCTTTGGGCTTCCTCTGGCAGGAAAAGGTCATAGAAGTACTTCTTCCCTACTAATTCATCTGCCGAATAGCCGAGGATGGTTTCAACTACCGGGCTGGAATAGGTATACATGCCCGTGGAATCCACTTCCCATATCCACTCGTCAGCGCTTTCGGCTACCTGCCTGAAGCGTTCTTCACTCCTTCGTAGGTCTTCCTCTGCCTTCTTGCGCTTGCCTATGTCTCGTACTATACCTGCGGCGTTCCAACGGCCTTTCATACGGAAGGCTGAGAGAGACAGTTCGACGGGAAATTTTTTGCCATTTTTCGTCAACGCCTGCAATTCGGTAATTTTCCCGACTGCGCTGCCCTGTCCTGTGGCGGCAAAATTTTTGAATGCCCTACTATAGTCTGCATGATATTCGGTTGGAGCGATAAGAAGGTGAAAATTCTTTCCTATGGCCTCTGAAGCCTCATAGCCGAACATCTGTTCCGCAGCCTGATTCCAGAACAGGATTTCTCCTTGGTCGTCAATCATAATAATGGCGTCGAAAACGGAATTGGCTATCGCGCTAAAACGCAGTTCCCTTTCTCGGAGATCTTCTTCGGCCAGCTTCTGCTCTGTGATGTCTATGTGAGACGCCACAAGCCCGACAAGATTACCCCTTTCATCATAAACCTGGTTCAAGGACAGGAGGGCCTCAAAAGCGCTCCCATCCTTCCTCACGGCAGTGAGGGTTCCAAGGAAACGACCCTTGCGATCAAGTTCATTCAGCGCGGCCTCGAGCTGATCCTTATCTCTCCATAAATCATATACATTGCGACCGATTATTTCTTCCCTGGAGTCATAGCCCCACATGTCAGCAGAAGCCTGGTTAGTGTAAAAGACCGTACCGTCCGGATAAACCATGCGGATTCCGTTTATGGACGTGTCCATCGCCCTGCCCCTGATTCTCAACGCCTGCTCGGAACGTTTTCTGGAAATAACGTCGCTTATGGTCTTGCTGACTGCCTCAACGAGTTGACGTTCCTCCCTGAAAAAGGGCCCCTCCTCACATTCAGGTCTCTGCTCAAGATAACCTACTTCCACAAAACCGATTTCTTTTGAGTCCACAACTATCGGTTCCGACTGGCGGGCCTTTAATTCTCCAAAGTTCGGCGACCTGAATTCATCACCCTCGACAACTATCCTGGCGCAGGCAACCTCGGGGAATTGCCACGCTTGAGGCATTATGTTGACGGCCGCATCAAAGAAATCAGCCAACTGGAAATCTCGTTCCTGGGTCAGCCTTGAAATCTGGTAAAGGCAGGTGACCTCCTTTACACGCTCTCCAAGTTCCCTGCTCTTCTTTAACAACTCCTGCTCAATAATTTTCCGGTCGCTGATGTCTGTGACAAAACACAGGATGCCAGGTTTGTCCTCCCAGGTTATAAGGGATGAGTGGATCTGGACCCATTTCTGAGACCTGTCCCTGCACAACAGCCTGAATTCAAGGTGTCGGGAGGCGGCTGGTTTAGCTGACCGCCTACCGAAAGACATCTCGACATGGGGACGGTCATCAGGATGGATCAGGCCTGAAAAATCATTCAGTGATACCATTTCCTCGATCGAATAGCCGGTAAACTCACTACAGGCGGGGTTGGCAAATCTTATGACTCCGTCGAGAACCACAAATATGGCCTCGCTGGTATTTTCAATCATCTCCAGAAGTTTAAGCTCGGAATCCTCTATTGACCTAACAGCGTGAAGCCTGACCTCTTTTTGCAGATCTTCAATTGTACGACGTAATAATTCGTTTTCGGAAATCAGCTCTTCTCTGGTTTTTTCTGGAGCAGGCATACTTTTGTTCCTTGACTTACAGGTTTAATCAACCATTTAGGATATCATTTCAGGAACAATTCAGAAAGAGTTTCCGAAATTACCTTCCTTGGCAAGGACTACATTTATCCGGGAAGCAGCGCCAGCATACGCCGAGTGGTTGAAAAAAACCACGAGATTACAGATATCTCGTGGCTCTCATGGGATCGACCGCAGTTGATACTGCGCTGTTCATCCAACCGCAACAGCTAACTATTATGCATTGATTTTGACTTTCGAAACACCACTGGAAGAAGCTTCGGAGCCGGTTCTGTCCGTTAACAGTATTACGCTCACCGTCCCCCACAGAACTGTCAGACTGACTGGAAGAGATGCTAAACCGATTAGGAAAGTAGTCATTTCCGGATTTTCATGAATCATTGAATGGGCCACCCCGAACAGGATCAGCGCTCCAATCGGTCCCAGGAACACGAACCATGCCAGGATAGCCATGGTCCCGAACAAAGAGGCAAGTCTAGCCACCGGTGTTTCGCCCGTCATGTTTTTTTACTCTCCCTTTAGTGAGTCTTAACGCTCTCATCAATGTGAGTAGCATCTATCAGGTAGCATATTTGGCGCCAAATACTGTAGATTTATTAGCTAATGATTACCGCTACTTATATTGCATGAATATTAAAGCGGGCGTTGAGTGAACAATATCGCACTCAATAGTGGTTGAAAAACAACCATTGACTGTCGCCAAGCTATGGCGATGATGTTGAAACTTTTTTCCAAGCGCCGCATCTGATCAGGTAAGTCTAAAGATTGGAGAGGTATAACCGTGACCAGAATAGGCGATATATTGGCAGATAGAAATATAGCGATGATGATAGACTGGGACCTGCACCCATTTGAGGCGGTTACGAGGTATCTGGAGTGGGGAACAAACTGGTCCCGTGGTTTGAATCACGCAAAGGCATGTAATGAAGAGAGCGCGTACTTCAAGATAGACGCTGTTTCGGCGCCCGCTAAATTGTTGCTGGTAAAGCAGAGTCATCATGACTATGAAGTGCTATACGAAGTGGATGCTCCCCAAGACCTTATAGATGAGTCGGTTAAGGAATTCGCCTGCAAAAATAAGGCGTGCGGGATATCGGAAGGTCTGAGAACCTGGCTGAAAACAGAGGCATACAAAAAACCAGAGGCGTGATTGGCGCGAGACTAGAGAAAAGGTGTATGGTCGTATATTTTCAGACTTTGAATAATTGAAGGAATATGAACAGTGAGCGCCTCAGGCGCTCTTTTATTTTAAGCTATTTCCATTCTCACATCAGCGGTTGGTCGCTGAACGTAGCGGAGACTAGCATGGATTGCCACTGCAAGGATCATCTACCGGGAAGCTGGCATTCTCACGATGACTGTGACTGCCACAAGAGTGATTATCCCACATATTCATTTGTTGTAACAAAGGTGATGGAACAGGATCCTGGGGTCAGGACGGTATTCATATCCAGCGTTTTCATGGAGAAACTCGAACTGGATGATGGTGACCCGGTGGAGATTGTCGATGCTGGAGGTTGTATTGCGCAGGCCAAACCCCATCCTAACGCCTGGATTGACACGCGAATGGTGTCACTGGATAAACTCACCATGGAAGAGAACCGCTTCCAGCTATACAGCCAGGTAAAAATTCGCAAGGCGCGTTGCCCTGAAAGCCAGTTGGTTACACTGGAAGCACCCGAAGGATGCTCTCTGAGTAGACCTCAACTGAGACTAATGCTCGAAAAACTCAGTGGCGCTGTCCTTGTTGGGTCGGGAAACCTCACGCTCAAGGACAACCGTGGAATCACCATAAGCTTCAGGATCGTCTCCACCGAACCTTGTTCGGTGTCTAGGATTTCCCCTAGAACACGCGTTCAGCTTGTTGATCAGGAAGGCAACGAATTTGTTTCCAGGAACGATACGAGCTTTTCTGATGTGGGTGGACTTGATGAGGCCATAAGGAGAGTCAGGGAGGTTGTCCAACTTCCCTTGCAGCACCCCCAAATTTTTTATCGTCTGGGCATAGATCCTCCGCGTGGCGTTCTGCTGCATGGCCCCTCAGGCACAGGCAAAACCCTTATAGCCAGGGCAGTGGCTGGCGAAACCGGTTGCTGGTTCCGCAGCGTTATCGGCACCGAAATAATGGACAAGCATTATGGGGAGAGTGAGGCCAAGTTACGCGCAGCCTTTGATGAGGCCAGCAAGAATGCCCCATCCATCCTGTTCATAGACGAGATCGACGCGTTGGCGCCGCGACGTGACACAGCAGAGGGGGAAGTTGAAAGACGGGTCACTGCACAGTTGCTGGCCCTGATGGACGGGATGGTGGATCGGGGACAGGTGATGGTGATAGCGGCAACAAACCTGCCCAACAACCTTGATCCAGCCCTTCGCAGACCCGGAAGATTTGACAGGGAGGTCCTCATCGGGACGCCTGATCAGGCGGGAAGACGAAAGATACTTGAAATTCACACCAGACACATGCCTTTGGGAGAAATTGACCTGGATGAG
>CALDNG010000275.1 GCA_937915285.1 uncultured Desulfomonile sp.
CAGAAATCCCGAGAAGGCTTCCTCCGGGAAATGGATAAGGTCAAGCGCTACCCTTGGACATTCCGACACGCATATTCCGCATTCAAGGCAGGCTGACGCTATTGATTTCATGACGGATTTCGAGGTAGCCGCTGATGGCCAGATTGCTGAGTGCGGGCATATTCTGTGACATGTCAGGCAGCGGACACATTCGTCGGCGATTGTGATCCTGAGCTTGGAAGGTTTGGCGTCCTTTGAGAGGAAATATGCCCTGGCGTTTGCAGCGGCAGCCTTGGCCTGAGCCGTTACCGAAAGCAGATCTGTTGCCCCTGTATAGCCACCAACACAATATATTCCGTTACAAAAAGATTTGAAGGTTGTCCCATGGATGCTGTCGCTGACAAGAAATCCCCTGCCATCCCGGTCGTTGTGAAGGAAATCTCCTAATATGTCAGGTATTGATTCGGGGTCTGGTCCAGTGATCACAAATAACTTATCGCCGGTCAGGCTGATCTCGGTCCCGTGTTCTATGATGTCCTGAAAAAACACCGTGAATCTTTGTGTCCCGCTTCCCTCCATGTCCGATACACTTATTCCAGGCGCTTCCTTACCCAGGCGATAAAACATCACACCGACGGATTTTGCAGCGTCATAGAGTGTTTCACCGTAAATGTGACCTACAGCGGCGTTCCTGAAAAGGACCGTGGAGTGCCCTCCTGCATCAACATTTTGAATGGCCTTCAGGATTGCGGCCATTGCTGCTGCTGGATCGGTCGGTCTAGGGTGATCCATCAGGAAAATCAGTTCTGATGGAATACCTGCATCCAGGAAAGTGGTGGTGGCCGCCTGATTGAAACCTGGAATTGACAAGCCTGGCTCCAATGTCATCAGGCTGCCTGCAAAAAACAGTGTGTCAAATCTTCTGCTGCGAAGCTCAGGGGTATCCACACAGAAGCCTGATTCATCACGAGTTATTGATGGCCACCGTTCGGAACTGTAAACACTGTCCTGATCAACGCAAGACCGAAGTGTATCCTTAACCACATTTACGTTCAGGCCGGCTACGGAACAACATACGTCCTCAGGATTCTGATCGGGCGGTTCAAGTATGCAAACATTGAATCCGATGGCTGATAGTTCGCTAAATGTTATGAGAGAGGCGAGGCCGGACCCTATCACCAAAGCCTCGGGAACTCTCTCTGGTTGCAATTCAACAGCACTAGATAATGATAAAGATTCCATCATGACCCCTTTGGCCGGCTGGATAAATCGCAAATTACGTCGGCCGCAGCCGAGGATGCGCTTAACATTGTCGTTTCAATATCCATAGGACCGGCGCAACAACCTGCCAGATATACCCCCTGAACCGATGTCCGGCTCCTGTCGGTTACGCTTCTGTTCAGGAAGAATCCGAAATCATTGAGTTGGACACCCGTAATTTGCGACAGTATTAATGAGGAAGACCCCGGGCGCATTCCCGCCGATAATATTATCCTGTCAAAACGGTCTGTCACATTTAGTCCGTCTCTTTCGTGGATAACGCTGAGCGTGTCATTTTCAGCCATGGATATTTCACCTGGCACCCCCTGGGCTAGGTTTATTCCGATCCGCTCCGCCTCCCGGAGTAAGGATTCAGCGTATTTTCCAGCTACCTGTAAATCAATGTAAAATATAGTAATATCCCATTCAGGCTTGAGTGTTCCAATCTTTATTGCGCTTCTCAAGGCGGCCTTGCAGCAGTACTGTGAACAGTAATTGGCCCCGACGGATTTATCCCTGGAACCCACGCACTGAAAGAAAGCGATCCTGAACCTGTCACTGGCTGAAGCGAATTCGTCGAGTCGCTCATTCCTAAAAATGTCATCCAGATCCGCTAGTGTCAGCACACCTGGAATGGTCCCGTAACCCCACAGGATTTTCTCACGGGGATCAAAACTCTCGAACCCGGTTGACAAGACCAGCGCATCGGCTTGAATCTCCCGGATCGCTCCAGTCTCACCTGTAAATACCTTTACAGCAGACAGTTTACCTTCAGGATCTCTCATGATGGCGTCCAATTCGCTTCCAGCAAGGATCCTGACCGGCAAATCATCGATTGAAGCCAGGGCGTCACTCAATGAGCAGCAATGACATACCTGGCACTCTGAAGTGGCTTTACATGACCAATCCGCTACATGTCCTCCGACTTTGGGGGATTGCTCAATGACGGTTACGTCCAAGCCATTCTGACTGAGCATTTTTGCGGCGGTCAATCCGGCAATTCCTGAGCCCAGTATTACGGCTGATTTATTTGTGTTCAAAAGCATTTGCCGATCCTTGATTTTTCTGGCTAAATTATCAACAGGCCAGTTACTGTATCTATGGAAAGGGCCCGTTTCCTAAGCTTTACGCCGAATTACGGGCCCCTGAAAAAAGCTACCACGGAGTAGCCGGAAATCCTTGGCCCCGGGTGGGGGAAGGTCTGCTAGATGCCAGATCCATCGCTGCGTTGAGGTCGTCAACAGCCTCCTTGACCCTGTTCAAATGCGCCAGGGCTATACCCCTGTTGTTAAGGGCCGCCGCAAATCCCGGAGTTAGCTGAATTGCCCTGTCATAATCCAGGACTGCGTTTTCATAGTTTTCTGCTGAAGTCAGGATGTCACCACGAAGCTTGAAGAAACCCGAATTATTCGGGCTGAGCTGAATCGCCTTGTTGATGTCCTCAAGCGCCTGACTGTGCCTGCTCGACATCATGAGCGCCCTGGCCCTGAAGCTCAAAACCGATGGGCTTGACGGCTCAAGTTCAAGGGACCTGTTCAGGTCAGTAATCGCGTCCGGAATATCTCCCTGGCTAAGTCTTGAAATTCCACGCCTGGCATAATACACAGACTGGGTAGGCTCCTTTTTTATGGCCTCGGAATAGTCCCTTATGGCAGCCGCCTGCATACCCTTCTGTGTTAAAGCCATTCCCCTGTAATAATTGGCCAGAGGCGAAGCGCCAGATTCCAGAATACGACTCAGGACCTCAATCGACTCGTCGATCTTACCGGCCTCAAGAAGTGTCTTGGCGCTCTCAAGCCGGGATGTCACATCAGTATCAACCGGTTGAGAATTACAGGGAGATGTAACTAGAAGGAAAAATACTATAAAAAGCGCAAGCTTCGAAATCCAGAACATTGAAAGGGCTCCGCCAGAATCTTTAAAAGCTTTTCTAATCACATTGAAGTATTCGATTATACAGTCACACGCCAAACAAATCAATCTCAGCCGGAAAATTTGTGAAGCGCATCAGTAATTATTACAGCGCTGAGTTCGCTTTTCATTGGCTCAGGTCATGTGAAATCCGCTATCAGGCTTGACTGTAAGGAACGCGAATGTTAAAAATAACGGGTTAAACTACTCAGTCTGAAACTTTTTGACCGAGACTTAAACAGGAGCGGTTCATGCTCACTTTTCAGGAGTTGATATTTTCGCTGGAGAAGTATTGGTCGGATTACGGTTGTGTGATCCAACAACCCTATGACCTTGAAAAGGGAGCGGGAACCATGAATCCTGCCACTTTTCTGCGTGTGCTCGGTCCTGAGCCATGGAATGTCGCGTATGTCGAGCCGTCCAGGAGGCCGACGGATGGACGGTATGGAGAAAACCCTAACCGGCTGCAACATTACTACCAGTATCAGGTCATACTCAAACCATCTCCACTGGACATCCAGGACCTTTACATTAAATCCCTGGCTGCATTTGGCATAGATCCTTTGGCGCATGACATCCGTTTTGTTGAGGATGACTGGGAATCGCCGACTCTGGGGGCCTGGGGCGTGGGCTGGGAGGTGTGGCTGGACGGCATGGAAATTACTCAGTTCACGTACTTTCAGCAGGCCGGAGGGTTTGATCTCAAACCTGTAGCTGTGGAACTCACCTATGGAATAGAGCGTATCTGCATGTTCGTGCAAGGGGTCGAGAGTGTCTACGATTTGAAGTGGTCAGGCGATGTGACCTATGGGGACATCCATCACAGGTCTGAAGTTGAAGGCTCTTACTACAATTTTGAACGCTCCGATCCACAGATGCTGATACAGCTCTTCAACATGTACGAAGCCGAGGCCCAGGGACTCCTGGAATCTGAAGAGCCTCTGGCCCTGCCAGGTTACGATT
Source organism: uncultured Desulfomonile sp. (assembly GCA_937915285.1). GTDB lineage: Bacteria > Desulfobacterota > Desulfomonilia > Desulfomonilales > Desulfomonilaceae > CAITZA01. The sequence continues at coordinate 4,114 of CALDNG010000275.1, forward strand.
ATTGTCTGAAATGTTCACACGTGTTCAATCTCCTGGATGCCCGAGGGGCCATAAGTGTTGCGGAGAGGACCGCTTACATACACAGGGTGAGAAATCTCGCCCGAAAAGCGGCCGCGGCCTATCTGGCCCAAAGAGAACTTCTGGGCTACCCCCTTCTGAACAAGTTTCAAAAATAAAGGTACTAAAATGAAAGGCGAGTTTCTTCTTGAAATCGGCATCGAAGAGATACCGGCTGGCTATATAAACCCAGCCCTGAGTTCTCTCTCTGATCTTTTAAAGAACTACCTGGAGAGTTCGCATATTACATTTAATGATATCAATACCTTTGCTACACCACGAAGACTTGCTATTCAAATAACCGATGTTGCTCAAATGCAACTATCGAGGGTGATAGAAAAGACCGGTCCGCCCGTTTCGCAGGCGTTTGACGCATCCGGCGCCCCGACCAAGGCGGCCGTCGGCTTTGCAAGGAGCCAGGGAGTCGAGGTTTCAGAACTCTTGGTGGTGGAAGGCCCAAAAGGCAAACAAGTAGCGGTTCGAAAAACAGAAGCGGGCCGACCCTCTGCAGACGCCTTGTCAGAAGCCTTGCCAGGCATTCTGGAGAGAATATATTTTCCAAAGAACATGCGGTGGATGGATATGGACGAGCGGTTTGTCCGGCCGATTCACTGGATTGTAGCGCTGCTAAATGGTGAGGTGACACCATTCACTTATGCCGGCATCCAAAGCTCCAACATCAGTTACGGGCACAGGTTCACGCACCCAGAACCATTTACCGTCCATGATTTCAAGAGTCTCGAGTCAACACTGCTCAGTCAGGGCATTGAGATCGACCACATCAAACGTCGGGCCCTCATAGAGGAAAAAATCAACCTACTGGCCTCGGATGAGGATCTCAAGGCGCTTGACGATCAGGACCTGATCGACGAGATCACCTTCTTGGTGGAGAGCCCTTACCCCATCATGGGAAAATTTGCAGTGGATTTCCTTGAACTGCCTGCCTCCATTCTGATCACCTGCATGAAAAAACATCAGCGGTATTTCTCGGTTCAGGATCCGAACGGTAGAATAACCAACCGTTTCATAGCCGTAAACAATACACCGGTCAAAGATGTCTCTGTTTCCGTCAGGGGACACCAGAGGGTTTTGAAGGCCCGCCTGGAGGATGCCAGGTTTTATTTCAGGGAAGACCGAAAGATGCCACTGGTTTCAAGACTAGATTCCTTACGTGGTGTCGTTTTTCATTCCAAACTTGGGACCGCATTCGAGAAGGTGGAAAGGTTTTCCGCCTTAGCCAGACTCCTATGCGGGAAACTGGCCCCCGAATTGATGACAAAGGTGGAACGATCGTCGCTTTTGTGCAAATGCGATCTTGAAACAGGCATAGTCTATGAGTTTCCCGAACTTCAGGGGATAATTGGGAGCTATTACGCAAGGATGGATGGTGAGGAGGAGGATGTAGCCATCTCGATAAGGGAACACTACCTGCCAGCCAGGGCGGGTGACAGCCTGCCGGAAGGCGTTATAGGCAGCATCGTATCGGTGGCCGACAGGATGGACACAATATGCGGCTGCTTCGGTGTAGGGCTCATCCCTTCAGGCGCCGCAGATCCCTATGCGCTGCGAAGGCATGCCCTTGCAGTCATTCAGATTCTTGTAGACAGGAACTGGAGTCTGAACCTTCCGGAATTCATAAGGTACGGACTCAATCTGCTGGGAGATCGGCTAAGCCAACCAGCGGAATCTGTTGAGTCGCTCATCCTCGATTTTTTCAAGGCCAGATTTGTGAATTTTTACGCCTCAAGGGGTTTCTCTCTTGATGTGGTCGAAGCGGCCGTGCGAGCTAGATTCGTGGATGTTGTGGACACTAGGTCAAGGGTCGAAGCGCTTAACGCATGGAAGCTGCGCAAGGATTTTGACGCCATAATGGTAGGCTTCAAGAGAGTCGTGAACATACTCAAGGACGTGGATTTCGGAGTTGTAGACGTGTCACTGCTGACCGAGGACGCTGAAAAGAGTCTCTACGAAACATTCACATCCATCAAGGAACAGTGCGGCAAGGAAATAGCCAAGGGAGACTACCTCAAGGCGCTTGAAATGATTGCCGACCTAAGACAGCCCATCGACCTGTTCTTTGAAAAAGTCATGGTTATGGTTGACGATCCGGCCCTGAGAGCAAATAGACAGGCTTTGCTGGGCGAAATTTCCTCACTATTCAGAAATATCGCAGACTTCTCCTTTATCGGATCAACAGCAGCCTAAGACGGTGTCTCAGGCGTTGGAGTCCAGTTTTACAAAGTTAAAATCCACCCATCCGGCTCTGCCGGATGGTGTGATTATACGGAACCACACCCTGTCCTTGTGAAATCTTTTTTCTGTAACCTTAACATGCTTGCCAGCATTCAATGTCTCTACCACATCTGCAGCTTCATCAGGCGATTTCCGGACTCGAAGCCCATTGCCCACTATGGAACCACGCCTGTTCAGTCTCATTGAATGGCCAGATTCTCCCGAATCTTCCGACGCCGTACCCTCGTCCTTGAGTCGCGGTTCAGAAGCAGCGCGCTCCCTGGAGGACGCTTTGGCCTCCTGATCGAACGAATCAGAATTCTGGGCCATCCGGATCTGCGTTGACTTTGAAGGCGTCTCAGGCTGAGATATTCTAAGGTCATTGGTAATTTTTGAGGACCTTGCGTTAGCTGAATGGTCCCTGGAAAAAATTTTTACAGCCTTGGTGTTAAGCTCCAGTTCCCTCGCCAGTTTTTCAACCAATTGCTTGGTTTCCTCAACGGTCTGACTTTGCTTTTCCGCCGTTTTCTGAACACTCTTAAGCGCCGACAGGCTCTTTTCAGCACGGGTGGACACCCATAAAAAATGTATCTGAGCTACTGAAGTGATCAGCACAACACCGGTGAGTATCCATGAAAAATACTTGAAAGGAAAAAGTATGCGATCCTCATCCTCTATCAGGAATGAAGCGGTTAATTTTTTCCTGACCCACAGTCTCCAAAGTATCAGAAAGGCGGCCAGAGTCGCAGCCTGAACCAGAACAATGATAATATGATACGCCACTATCGGACCTCCTGTTCAAATGTTGAGCGGTAATTATCACTTAATTCGAGTAATTGCAATTATTTTCTATAAAATACATTATATTTATTCGAGTTTTTATAAACTATGTTAGAGTTATATTTTTTATGGTATTATAATCATAATAGTTATGTTTGATAGCTTATTCAGGAGCGTTGTTTTTAGGTTGGCGCCAAACTTGCTCACTAATAAGTTACAAAACGAATACAAAACCATACCTTTCACGCCCTTTTCGAAGGGCTTTTTTTTTGGGGTTTTATCGTGGATATGGAGTTAACAGGTTATCAGGCGGTTTTTCTTAGAGCGCGGAGCTTGTGGGTCATCCTGTTGTTATTGACTGTTTCATGCCAGGTGGTGTGAAATATTTTCACTATGGGTTTTGGCTTCCGTTAATTTATTTCTCATAGAAGCGGTCAAGGAGGCTGTTGTTTCACAACGTTCATACCGGGCGAAATGGCTTGACTTAATCCATCGGATTTGTTTAGATGTTCCTTTTAGAGATAAATCGGAAAGGCTAGGGTCCTAGAGTGAAGAGAACGTATCAACCCAGTAACTTATCGAGAAAAAGAACCCATGGTTTCAGGGTGCGCATGAGTACCCGCAGTGGACAGTTAGTGTTAAAGCGCCGACGTGCCAAGGGTAGGAAGCGGCTGTCTGTCTGAACTGGCTTCATATAGGTTTTCCAGGCGAGATAGAATACGAAAGTCCGAGGAGTTTGGAGTCGTGATGCGCCGGGGGATGATGCGTCAGACTTCGCGCTTTAAAATCAGGATGCTTCCAAACACATTTGGATGGGCTCGACTCGGATTGGTGGTCGGAAAAAGAGTAGGGAACGCCTGCATTAGGAATCTGGTCAAGCGTCGGGTGAGGGAGTTTTTCAGAGTTAATCGCCAGATTTTCCCCCCTGGTGTAGACATAGTGATCATAGCCAAGAATGGCGCAGGCGACATTAGTTCAGAAGAGTTGAATCAAGAGCTTGGTAGTGTTTTTACGTGAAATCTGCTTTCGGCATCAATTCTGTTTTGATAGGCCTGATACGGTTTTACCAAGTCTGTCTCTCACCTGTTTTTCCCTCTTCCTGCCGATTTCATCCTACATGCTCGGAGTACGCCTTAGAAGCTGTTAGGCGCCATGGAGCGCTTAGGGGGGCGTTATTGGCTGCCAGGCGTTTGCTTAGGTGCAGGCCCTTTGGTCCAGGAGGTTTCGACCCTGTTCCATAGTTGGCCTGACATAGAAATGGGGCGTTGTCTCCATGCAGATTTGACTTCATGTCCTGGACTGGAAAGGTAACGATGGACAGAAATCTTGTTTTGGCAATAGCTTTGTCGGTTCTCATCATTGTTGGATTTCAATATTTCATTCAGCCGTATTCGACCCCTCCGGCAAGCCAACCGGTAGCAACGGGGGAATCAGCGGCGAAACCTGAGAAGACAAAGGTAGCGCGGGTTGACGATCAGGGCCAGGACATGAACGGCAAGCCAGAACCGTCCAAGCCAGAGGCTACTTCTGCCGATGTCCCAACCCAGGCGCCTGTCCCTTCTGTCCCTGTTATAGACAAAAGGATCACCATTGATTCGCCTCTATACGAGGCGGTTCTCTCCTCGGTGGGTGGTCGTATTGTTTCTTTCAGGCTAAAGAACTTCAGAATCTCTCCCGGTTCTGAAGAGCTTGTCAATCTGTTTCCTCCCAACGGACCTGATACATCCGGTGTCTCCATACGGTTGACCCGGGCTAATGAGGTTTTCACCGACAACGGTCTTGGATACACCTTTGAAGGTGATCAGACGGCTCATTCGATCAAGGGGCCGGGAGAAACCAGTTCAGTTACCCTCAAGGCCGTTTCCCCCAGCGGTCTCTCATTTACCAAGACTTACGTTTTCAGGTCTGACACCTACCTGGTGGATGTGATTTTTTCCATTACCAACACCACTAATCAGGGCAGGAACTACCTTGTCACCTTCCCCTTGAAAAAGAGTTTCTTTGATGATGCCCAACAATTTGCGTGGAACAGCGCTGAGATTCTAATTGGCGGTGTGTTGAAGGATTACTATTTCAAGGACATCAAGGGTGATGAGGAACTGTCTGGTCAGGTTGAATGGGCCGGTCTGGGCGAGGTTTATTTTCTCAAGGCCCTTACTTTCGGCCATAATCCCGCCAGCAAGGTTACGTTGCTAAAACCTACCAAGGACAATCTGGCCGAGGTATTGATCAGGTACGGCTCTATTGACCTGCCTCCAGCCCAGGAGGTTGTTACCAAGGTAGGGCTCTACGTCGGGCCAAAAGAGAGCCAGGCCTTGCAAGTGGCTGGAAACAACCTTTCAAAGGCCCTGTTTTACAGTAACTATGTGGTGTTGAATGTAATGGCCGAGTATCTGATGAAGTTTCTCAGATTCTGCAATTCAGGCTTTGAGATTGCCGGTGTGAGAATACCTGGTACAAACAATTACGGCATAGACATCATCATTCTGACCATTCTGATCAAGATCCTGTTCATCCCGTTGACCCATAAGAGTATGAAGTCAATGAAGCGAATGCAGGATATACAGCCGCAGATCGCCAAGCTGAAGGAAAAATATAAGGACGACAAATCGGCTCTTAACAAGGCTACCATGGATCTGTTCCGCGAACAGAAGGTTAATCCACTTGGGTCCTGTTGGCCGATGTTCCTGCAGATTCCCGTCTTTATCGCCCTGTATCAGGCGTTGTCTTACGCCATTGAATTGAGGCAGGCTCCGTTTGTGTGTATTCCTTCAATCTTCCTTTGCATAAACGATCTTGCTGCGCCTGATCCATATTATGTAACCCCCATACTCATGGGCGCAACCATGGTTCTGCAGCAATGGATGACACCATCTGCAGGAGACCCGATGCAGAAGAAAATGATGCTTCTGATGCCGGTTGTTTTCACCTACATGTTTTTGAGTTTTCCCTCGGGCTTGGTGCTGTACTGGTTGGTGAGCAACATACTGTCAATAGCGCAGCAAATCATTACCAATCGTATGGCGTAGTCCGGCGAGGTGATCAAACAGATGAGTTATTTTGAATTTACGGGAAAAAACGTTAAGGAAGCCATTGCTAAAGCTTGTGTAGAACTTGAAACAGAAGAGGCCCTACTTGAGGTAAACGTGATTGCTGAGAGCACACGTGGCTTCCTAGGAATAGTGGGACAGCGCGACGCCAGGATTCGCGTAAAGAGAAGGGACATCCTTAAGGAAGTCATGGAGGTCGACAACACTCCTGAGCCTGTTGAGTCTGTGACAGCCCCCCAAACTGAAAAGCAGTCCTCGGCCATTGAAGAACCCATTTCTGTTGAGCCGACAGAGGAATCTGTTGAAGAAGTCGAGGAATATCATCCTGAGCTTGAACGGGCCTGTAATATCCTCAAGGAGATACTTGACAGGATTCCGGTTGAGGTTGAAATTCATGGCTCGGTAAAAGGCGGCGTAATCTATCTGGACATTCAGGGTGACAAGTCCGGACTGCTCATTGGTAAAAGGGGCCAAACCCTGGATTCCCTACAACACTTGATGAACAAGATACTCAATCGCGATAACCTCAACAATGGCAAACTGGAAATTATCGTTGATACTGAGGACTATCGCCGCAGGAAGCAGGAGACACTCAGGGAAATAGCGCTCAAGATGAGCCGCAAGGCCAAGAAATCACTAAAACCTGTGTCTCTCAATCCCATGCCTGCCAATGAGAGGCGACTGGTTCATCTTATCCTTGCCGATGACAAGGAAGTTTACACAAAAAGCTACGGAGAGGGCCCTCTCAGACGGATCATAGTGTATCCGAGACGGTCAATGGGTAACAAGCGCAGGCGTCACTAGATTCCCCCCGGCGCCTTGGCAATAAATAGGCGTTAGGCTTAAAAAGAAAGCTCCTCGTGAGGGTTACAGTCAGTTTAACCTGCGAGGAGCTTTTTCTTTAAGGCTGTCGAGCTGGTTTCTCGTCTAACTGCTGATCAATCACCTCGACGCAGGGCTATGTGTAGGGCTCTGGCTTCGTTTATCCGCTCTTCCTGTTTTAGCTTCTTAATTTTGGCCTCCTGAACCTTGGCCATCAACAGGTCGAGGTCACAAGGTTTCATCAGATAGTCCAGCGCTCCGAGCTTCATTCCATCTATGGCTGAGCCTACTGTCGCATGACCGGTCAGCATGATTACCTCGAGCAGTGGGTTGATGTTCTTGATTGCCTTGAGCGGTTCAATTCCGTCCATTCCCGGCATCTTGACGTCAAGAACGACGACGTCAAAAGATTCACCGAGTCCCAACTTCTGCAAGGCCTCCGAACCGCTATTGGCAGTAGAAACGGTGAGGCCGCGCTTTACAAGGCGTTTGGACAGGGTATCTATGAACGGGGCTTCATCATCGACTAACAGGACTCTGGCTGTTGACATATTTTACTCTCCTCAAAAGTGAGTTGTCTCTGGTTGCGTCTGGTCATGAGAAAAAATTGTCATTTAAAAATTTCTCATGACCTGGATTCATGTGATCCTACAGAATATCAATCAGGTGCTTCCAATCAGCAACCGGCATTTCCGATCAGTATCGGATGAGCAGGAACACTGATGATATCACAAGACTTATTATTGTTATAGGAGCGGCCTGAGCGCAGAAAGATCCAAACGATATCTTGTGTCCTGCCTTTTCCGCGATACCGGTTGTCACCACGTTTGCCGATGCGCCTATTATGGTACCGTTGCCTCCGAAACAGGCGCCGAGAGCTAGGGACCACCACAAAACACCGCTCTCTGCTCCAGGTATGGTCGTGTTCAGGAACGCCACAATCGGAAGCATGGTGGCGGTGTAGGGGATGTTGTCTACTATGGCCGACGCTATGCCTGATACCCACAATATTATCAAAATGGCTACCACGAGGTTGCCCTGGCAAACACCGAGTATCCAGTCGGCTATGGCCTGCAGTATGCCCGTTTGTTCAGCTCCGCCCACAACTATGAACAGCATTATGAAAAATACCAGTGAGGGCCATTCAACCTCTTTCTCGAGGAGTTGGACTATGTCGGTTCCTGTGAGAAGTATTATGAGCGCTGCGCCAAAAAGCGCTGCCACACTTACCTCCATGTGGAATTTCCCATGAAGTATGAACAACGCTATGACACCCGCCAGGACCGCCCCGCCTATCCTGAGGATTCTGTGATCATTGATCTTGTATTTTTCCTTGAGGAAGGTCAACAGCTTGGGAACGTCTTCGACTTTGGCCTTTTCATAGACTTTGCCATAAAGGAGCTTGTTGTAAACTAACTGAGCTGCCAGGACTATCACAACCACCGGTGTAAGATTGATCACAAAGTCGTTGAAAGTTATCCCTGCGTACGATCCTATCATAATGTTCGGTGGGTCGCCGATGAGAGTGGCAGTTCCGCCGAAGTTGGAGGCCAGAATCTCTGGCATCAGGAAGACGAAGGGCGAAACTCCAAGAACCAGGGCTATTTCCATCGTGACCGGAGTGAGTAGGAGCATTGTGGTAACATTGTCCAGAAAGGCGCTGGTGACTGCTGTGACTAAACATAACGCAGCCGAAAGTAAATATATCTTCCCTTTTGCCACCTGGAAGGACTTGTAGGCTAACCACTGGAACACACCTGATAATTTCAGGACTCCTACTATTATCATCATTCCCATCAGCAGGAACACGACATTCCAGTCAACCGTGGTCAGCGCCTGGTCCCACGTCAGGAGCTTGAATCCATCGTCAAATGTTCCCAGGGTATGTGTTATGAGAAGGACCGTGGCGGCCCCCAAAGTGGCGGCCAGGGTTCTGTGAAGAATCTCGAAGGCGATCAACACGTAAACTGCTACGAAAATAACGAGCGCAATCCAGAAAGCTGTCCCCTGGACACGTGTCATTTTGACGTTGGCATGTGTGACCCAACGACGCAATCCGCTCTCATCCTGCCCCTCATCGAAAATCTTTTTAAGAGAAACTGTTTCGGAGGGTCGGAAGCTCTGACGTGTAACCTTGATCGCCAATGATCCTTTTTCAGCGATTTCTGCAGTTATTGGCAACTCAAAGTGAAATAGTCCGTTCTTGCCTGTGGTCAACTCTTTGTCCGCATGTCTGCCCATGCTCTCGGGTATGTAGGGCTTTCCGTTGAGATATGGCATTACCCTGGCGTCATCGACAGGATGTCCGACGGCATCTGTCACCTTGCCCTCGACAACTATGACACTTGAGCTTGCCGCAGGGGCCGCCCCAAGGGCGATGTTGACCCAGAAGGTTGCGAGCATGACCAGAGAAAAGATAATAAAAGCATTTCGCCTCATGTATTGAGTCCTTTCAGATCATTTCAAGACTGGAACACTTTCGAGATCACATGGCTTTGGGAGCCAGAATGGGCATGCCCAGAATGGGCCAGATCACCAAGGTCGCCAAGGCTATGACGGCCATAAGGATAACGCTCGCCGGGATTCCATACATAAAAAACTCACCACTGGTAAACTGCTTTGAGTCATAGGCAATTGCGTTGGGCGCTGCGCCTACCAACAGCAGGAATGGCATACCTGCCGTCACCAGCGACGCGTACATTACCACGTAAGGGGAGACTCCGAGATAACCTGAAATCACCAGGGCAACCGGTAGAGATATCGCAATCGCCGCGACATTCATTATGAAGTTTGTCATGACCATGACAAAGAAGGCTATTCCAAGGACAAATACGAGCCAGTGGGCTTCCTTGAACATGGCCAGCCAGTTCACGGCCAGCCACTTGGCCGCCTCCGTTTCCCAGAGGCAAAAGCCGATGCTCATGGCGCCGGAGAACAATAGCACTATGTTCCACGGTATCAGTTCGAGGTCTTCAATGTCCAGTATTCCAACCACGAAAAACAGAATGGTCGAAATAAGGATTATGGCTGTTTTGTCGAGCTTCTGAAGGGATGGCACCATGACCTGGAGAGACATGACCATGATGGCTCCGAAAATTATTACGAGGGCCATTATTTCTTTCCTGGTGATCGGGCCCAAGTTGGCGCTGAGTTCCTCCACACGCTCCCGCAAACCAGGAATGACCTTTTTCTCAGGCTTGAGGAATACCAGGAAGAACACCCACAACAGGGCCACCATTAGCACTCCAACAGGGAACATGTAATAGGTCAACTCAAAGAATGACGTATCAACACCGACCATCTCCTTGAAAAATCCGAGCGCCACTATGCCGCGGGCTGCTCCAAGTAGTGTGATGATGCTTCCGGCTCCACAAACGTAAGCCATGCCAATAAAAAGGCCCTTGCCGAATTTTGTAGGCTTGTCACCTTCACCATAAAGGCTGTAAATGGCAAGCAGCAGAGGATACATCGTGGCTGCTACGGCCGTGTGAGCCATTATCAGCGTCAGGCAGGTGATGAGGACGAAAACGCCAAGGTAGATGGTGGTTGTTTTTTCACCTATTACGCCCAACATCTTATATGCCATGCGCTTGGTGAGACCAGTTTTGGTGAACACCAGACCAATCACTAGCGAAGCAAAAATGAACAGGACCGACGGATCCATGAAGTCCTTGAACGCTACTTTCGCAGGCCTGATCATGAACAGCGCCTGGGTTACACCTATCAGCAGGCTTGTTACACCGATCGGAACAACCTCAAACACCCACCATGTTCCAGCTAGCAGAAATACAGCCAAAGCTCCTTTACCTTGCGGGGATAACGGGAAATGCTTCCCCATGGGATCAATGGCGTCAGGCCAGGGAGGAGAATAATAAACCAGGAAGAAAAGCCCCAGACCCGTGAACATTGCAATCCATCTAGTCCAATCTATCTTTTTTGTTTGCGCGGCCATTATGTTTTCAGCGCTCATCACAAGAATCCTCCGTATATAGCTGATTATTTGCTTTAATCTAGATCTGGCAGGTTTTCATCCTGGCTGCCACCTGGTCGAAGACATCCACCAGTCTCAATAAACCCACCGCCTTACCACCGGATGTCACTATCAGCGCCTGGCATCGGTTCATTATGAGTTGATGCGCAGCATTGTTCAGAGTCACCTCCGCATCTATACTCATGCCGGAAGACTGCTGTGAGATCAGGTCCCCAACCTTCTTGTTGAAGCTCTTTCTGCATATATCTAACAGCGGCGATTTCCATAGATCGAAACTATCAATCATCGAATGCAGGAATTCAGGGGTAAGACCGAACCTTGAGACCTTTTTGAGTTCATCATTGGTCAGGTACTCAGGTTCAAGACAAGTTAGCACGTCCATGCGGTTCAGTTTCCCAATCACCTTTCCTGACTTGTCGCAAACAAGCACAGCCATGAATCTGTGACCCTTTTCATCCAGTCTCTGGCGGCCATCTTCCAGAGCCTGGACCGCCTCAAACAAAGAGGCGTCTTCCGAGACTCGAGGGTAACCCTCAAAAGATGTCATCAAGTCCTTCACCTTAATGGTTTCCATGAAAGCGTCTCCTTTAAAATACCTTTAAGAAAAACAAGAATAGTTCAAAAGCAAAAGAAAGCCGGATTCCAAACAATTAAGTCATTAATCCAAGGGCGCCGGCAAGAAAGATCAACAGTTAAACCTTAAAAAATATGGAAGCTTCAGCCTTGTAAACGTGAAAAAATCACCTGTAAATTGAGTCATGATGAATTGAGCCTGATGCGGAACGATTGCTCCATGTCAGTAACCCTTGGTCTTGATGATTCGATCCACCTCGGCGTTGCGTATCCTTTCTTCCTGTTCCTTCTTGCGCTGATTGGCCCGGTTAAGTTTCTCCACGAGGACGCCCGTGTCAGTAGGCTTGAGAAGATAATCATAAGCTCCAAGCTTCATGCCGTTGATGGCTGTATCAACCGTGGTGTTTCCTGTGAGCATTATGACTTCAGTGAGTGGCTTTATCCGCTTGAATTCCTTAAGCGTCGATATACCATCTCGACCCGGCATCATCACATCCAGAACCACTACGTCTATTTCAGACTTCTCCAGGATCGCCAGAGCTTCATCTCCTCCGCTTGCCGTCAAAACCTCAAAGTCCCGCGTCATCAAACGCTGAGCAAGCACCTCCAAAAACTGCTCCTCGTCATCCACCAACAGAACTCGAATCTTCATTTAGCTTCTCCGTAGGATCTATGCGAAGACTTGAACCGAGGCTCTCTACACCCCCAAGAAAATGCGTCAAGTCACTCAACTACAGGGCAAAATTTGTGCCAGACTCGCAAATCATTTAAATCAGCCAAATCCGCCAGACCCTCATACCGGGAAAGAGCAAAAATGACACGGGA
>CALDNG010000276.1 GCA_937915285.1 uncultured Desulfomonile sp.
CTCCGGAATTGCGATGGTCATATCCTACCCACCCCTCCTCATGAGAATGCAAACACCAACTCCAACAAGATTTCAGCCAATTAGTCACTTATCACATATCGTGAATAAGCAACTAATATTAATCTCTAATTGAGGCTCCAAAGGCTTTGCGGAGCGACTCAATCACATGAGAATGAACCTCTTGGACTTCAGCGTCTGTAAGAGTTCGATCCTCAGACTGATACCGTATCCGGAAGGCCATACTCTGAAAACCCGCCGGAATGGATTCGCCTCGATACAAATCAAATAGGATCACGGAACTTATAATATCATGGCCCAAACGTGAAATCAAGTGCTTAATGTCATCTCCTGAACAATTTGTTTCAACCAGTACTGATAGGTCACGTTCTATATGCGGATAGCGCGGCAGTGGCTTAAAAGCTATATTCTTGCGGTATCCAAACAAGAATGGCTCTAGCAGAATTTCAAAAACCTGAATTTTACCAGTTAAACCAATTTCTCTAGTCTTTTGCGGAGATAGTTCACCGATAAATCCAGTACGTATGCCTTTGAAATGTATATCTGCTGACTTACCCTTATGAAGGAAAGTCCTGTCTGAGGTTGAGAATGTAACATCATCACACCCCAGTCCCTCTATACAATTTTCAATAGCGCCTTTGACATCATAGAAATCTGTTTCAGGTCTTATTTCAACTTTACCAAATACGTCTATTTCTCCCCTATTGTAATGCCAGCTATCTAAATGTCTGGCGCCACATGCTACGCCTGAGAGGACTAAATCTTCACGGGGCAGATCACTACCGTTGATGGGGGTAAATATCTTCCCTATCTCGAAAAGTTTCAGTGATTCAGATTTGAAATTCAGGTTTCTTTTTAACGCGCTAATCAGGCCGGGGACAAGCGACATCCTCATTACGCTGTAGTCTTCCGTCAGGGGGTTCAGAAGCCTTAACTGGACCTGGCTCGAATCTATCAGGCCAATTCTGCGGCATGAGTCCTCTGGAATGAAGGACATGGTTATTATTTCGGTAAAACCTGATGCTTTCATTATTTCGGCCGCATGCCTGACCCGTTTGTACTGGGTTCTTGACGTGTCAGATTTTATGCGACCCATGGGAAGTGACATGGGGATTTGCTGGAAGCCATGGACTCTTGCGACCTCTTCAATCATGTCGACCTCTCTGTCGAGGTCCCATCGCCATGACGGACTGACACAACTGATTGATTCTTCCGGGTCGCTATTCTGAGCGCAACTGATGCCCAATCGCTCAAGGTAAGACACTATCTGTGAATTCTCGAAGGCAGTTCCCACAAGGTCAGAAACCTTCTTCGGCCTGAGAGAAACCAATGGCCTTTGAATCTGAGCCGGATAATAGTCCAGAGTTCCGGATAGAATCTTTCCACCCGCAAGTTTTTGCATTATGAATGCGACCCTGTGAGCAGCCCATAAGGTCCCTACAGGATCAACACCCCGCTCGAACCTGAAAGAAGCCTCTGTCGACATTCCAAGAGCCTTGGCAGTTCGCCTGATGCCGAATCTTTCAAAAAAGGCGCTCTCGATTACAACGTGACGAGTTGAATCTGCGATCTCAGAGTTTTGTCCTCCCATGATTCCTGCGAGAGCAACGGACCTCTTACCGTCCCTGATCATCAGGCTGTTAGGTGGTAAATCCCGCTCGACTCCATCCAGAGTCACAAATTTCTCACCACTTTCGCATCGGCGAACTACTATTTTTTGATCCTCAAGTCGCTCATAATCAAAGGCGTGCAATGGCTGCCCACATTCCAGAAGTACCAGGTTGGTGGCGTCCACTACATTGGAGATGGGTCTTACACCTGACCGATGGAGTCTGAGGCGTTCCCTGAATGGAGATGGCCCGATCTTGAGTCCTTTTATCATTCTGGCAACATACCTCGGACAAAACTCAGGATCAGCGCATTCTATTTCGAGATAACCGTCTATTTTTTCATTGGAATCTTCGAGGTCAAAAAGAGGTTTACGGTATTTTAAATCAACCAGGGCAGCCAGTTCCCTTGCGACCCCAAGGATTGAAAGGCAATCACCACGGTTTGGAGTTACCGAGGTCTCAAGAATGAAGTCATCAATGAAATCCATCGCCAATGCGATCGGGAACCCTATTGGAGTACCTGAATCAAACTTCAGGATGCCCGACGAGTCCTCTCCCAAACCCAACTCCCTCTCCGAACAGATCATCCCAGGTGACATGATGCCTTTTATTTCCCGAGGTTCGACCTTCAATCCCGTTGGAAGCGTCGTCCCGGATTGCGCGAAAGCAACGATGGACCCAATTTCAACGTTAGGCGCGCCGCAGACTACCTGATCCGACCTGTCGCCGAAATCCAGTTTTACAACCGAAAGGTTTTGACCATTAGGGTGAGGTGCCACCTGAGAAATTCTTGCGGTGTAAACTGTTTTTAGGTTGTCACCCACTCGTGTCACAGACTCAACTTCAATTCCGCCCATGGTCAGATGGTCGGCTATTTCATAGGCCGTCTTGTCCGTTTCTACAAACTCTTTCAGCCAGTTTAAGCTGACGAGCATTCTTGATTACCCCTCTTTACTGAAAAATCGGATGAAACTTCGATCCGCCGGTTCCACGTGTTTCATTAGTCCATCAATAAAACATGAATGAAGTATTGTTGAAGGAATCAATGGGTTCCACTAAAACTGTTTGAGAAAACGCACGTCATTTTCGTAGAAAGACCTTATATCCGGTATTCCGTATTTTAGCATGGCAATCCTCTCGATCCCCATCCCAAACGCAAACCCCGAATACAACTCCGGGTCATAATCCACAAAGCCATAAAGGGCCGGATCCACCATACCCGAACCGAGTATCTCAAGCCATCCGGTGGACGAGCAGGTTCTGCATCCGGAACCTCCACAAATGACACATTGAATGTCTACTTCGGCTGACGGTTCAGTGAACGGGAAAAAACTCGGCCGGAACCTAAGCCCTACTTCTGTTCCGAAGTATTCGTGAACAAAAGCGGTGAGCACACCCTTGAGATCGGCCAGGGAGACGTTTCTGTCGACCCATAATCCCTCAATCTGCATGAACATAGGTGAATGGGTAATGTCAGCATCCCTTCTGTAGACCTTGCCGGGGCAGATAATCCGAACAGGAGGCCTGGTTTTTTCCATGGTACGGATCTGAACTGGAGACGTGTGAGTTCTTAGCACAACATTGTCCGAGAAATAGAACGTATCCTGCATATCCCTCGCAGGGTGATCCCTGGGAATGTTGAGCGCCTCAAAATTGTAATAATCCATCTCTACTTCAGGACCTTCGGCCAATTGAAATCCAAGTCCCGTAAAAACATCTATCAATTCCATTGTGACCTGATTGAGAACGTGTAAACACCCCATTTCAGAGCGACGTCCAGGTAAAGTCACATCTATGAATTCCTTCTCAGTCTCCAGTTCTTCCAATTCTTCTACAAATTTTTTTTCAATCAGGTCGAATCTGGTTTCAAGATCCTGTTTTATTTCATTGGCGAGTTTTCCGATTTTTGATCTGTCTTCCGGACCAAAATCCTTCAGACTTCTGAGCAAGCCGGTCAATTCTCCCTTTCGCCCCAAAATTCTTATTCTCAGTTCATTCAGCGCCCTGGTGTCTGGCAATTCAACCAGAGACGCTATAGTGGATTCTTTAAGGGCGTTAAGTTTCTCGATCATTGGAACCTCAACCAGATTAAAATATTCTTTTTCGATTTGTTTACTTTAATAGTCTCAAAAAATCAAAGAGCGGCCATAACGGGCCGCTCTGAATCAGCGAATGACAGCAAGCGCGGTATGGGACATTAATCTGTCGGCGCGCTTGCCTGAGACAAACAGGACAAGTAATCAGGCTGTAAGCGCCACCAGAGCGCGATCAGCTATGTTCTTGAAAGCTCCAGGATCACTGATTGCAAGGTCAGCCAGTATCTTCCTGTCTATGGCCACTTCCGCCTTTCGCAGTCCTTCTATCAGCCTGTTGTAATGAATGCCGTTCAACCTTGCCGCTGCGTTAATTCTGGCTATCCACAAACGCCTGAAATCTCTCTTCCGGTTTCTCCTGTCCCGATACGCATAGCATAAAGCACGTTCGACAGTTTCCTTGGCTTGTTTGAGGGTCCTACTCCTACCACCGACATAACCCTTCGCCATTTTCATGATCTTTTTTCGACGTGCCCTGCTGGCGGGCGCGCATCTTACTCTCGGCATAGTCTTCTCCTAAAGATGTAGCTGCAAATATCAGTTAAAAATCGTGGCGTCAGGACGAGCCTGAATTTCGGACACCACAATTCTAGTTTTTTGTCTATCCGTAAGGGAGCAACCTTCTGATCTGACCGGCGTCCCTTTTGTCGATCAAGGCGCCGTGTCTGAGGTTCCTCTTCTGTTTACGCGTCTTCGATGTAAGTATATGGCTGTGATATGCCTTTTTTCTCTTGATTTTTCCGCTTTTTAAAACGGTGAACCGTTTGGCCGCTCCACGGCAACTTTTTAATTTGGGCATTTCGCTCTCTCCCTGATTTTAACTTCGACCCTCACGCGTTTCTTGAGTCACCGCTAGAGTATGTGAGCGCGCTCGCTGAAGCCGCCGGCTTTCGGGGCCTGAGGCCTTCGGCTTTTCAGTCTGGGGCGATGAGTGTCATCGATGACATTCGCGCCAGCACGAGTTACTCCTGACGCATTAAAACCAAATTAACAACATTCAACTAGCCAAGAAGCCCTTATAAACACTTCCCTGTCCCTGAAACAGAAAAGCATTGAATGGCGTTCTTTCAAACCACTATTTATACATGAAAACATTTTTTGTGACAATTTTTTTTCTCGAAGGCATTCATTGTTTGACAAGCCTCGTTTCTGATGATAACAAACCGATCATGTAATTGCGTTTTATTGACCCCTTAATCGCAACAACGAATGATCGTGCTCTTATTGCAGGAGTTTGTTGGCGCAGTTGGGTGAAGGAATGGTGGCGGCTAGCGCGTCGCGCATTTCCCATGAACTGTGAGCAAGCTTCTCGACTCCCCAGCGATTTCTCAAAAGTTGAACGAACTTTCAGGCGCTATCGATGTCTTACAGCGCATGAGTGGATGTTCGGAGGCGGGACGCATTAGTGTGATGGGGCATGGACTTCGACATTAATTACGAGTGTACTGTTAAAGCAACCCTATAACTCATGTTACACAGGTCGTTTTGACTAAGCCACCAGATTTGAATCCTAACCTTGATTGACCAGATGCTTGTTTGTCGTTAACCAGCAGTTCGGTTTTCGGGGGAACAGACGGTCCGGGACTAACGTTTGAGACAGACTGAACCTCATGTTTCAAACGGGATGACAGTAAGGACATCAGAGCTGTTTTTGAGGCAGGAAATCATTTCACGCATGCCCTTTTCGGAAATTCCGGTAGGGCGAATATGCTTCTGGAACATAACAACAAAATTGACACATACTTCATCCGGATGCGGATGACAGTGGAATTTAAGGAGGAACCATTTTGCAAAGGTGTAAGACGTGTGGAAGAGAATACACAGCCGTGCAGACCATGACTTATTCATCATACGGCTACTGTTCCTGGGAATGTCTCATGAACAAGAAAACCAAGGGAGCAGCTCCAAACAGACCGAACAGGAAGAACGGACAACGGAATTCTTACAACTCAAGATCCAAGTGGGCGGCTAGTTGATGGCATTTTTACTTTAGCTCCACATCAGAATTGAAAGTTGCAGCGAACAACAAATTGATTTAATCTGCCGATGCCAAGATTGATTTGTCGGAACTGAAAGACCCTTTTTGTCATGGGTTTTTAATTCAGGGACCTTCACCCTAGGCTCAGTATATCCTTCAGGCCTTTTAGAAGAATTGGGTTAATTTCGTGAATGATTTGTCGCTTGGAAAAATTGTCGAGCAGCTTGATGCGGCTCACAGGGACCTAGCTCGTCTTGCAGTTAATCAGGCTCAAGGCTTCCCGTCCGCCCTTGGTGTGGGTGATATACTCAAGTCTCGTCCGCTTTTACTCAAGCAAAAAACTATTGATTATCTGAAGAGAATGATGGAACAGGCGTCCAACCAGGACATAGGAAACCGTTCTGCCCGGGCTTTGTTCTCATGCATGGATCTGGCTATGGAGCAGCGAACGGCTTCTCTTGGGGACATGCTGAAATTCTACATGGAACACGGCAGAATGAACATTGAGGATGAAAAGATCCCGGCCCTCGAGATCATTCCCTGGCTCCAAAAACAGAACAATCATCAAAAAAGGGACTTGATGAGGATTGATAGCACGATATTCCTCAAGAAGGTTATTAATCCAATTCTCATGGCCATAACGGAACTAAACGTCAGAACAGTTACGGAAAAATTCGGATACAGTAGTTATTCCAGGTACTGTGAGGATAAAAAGCAGACAAATTTTGATGATTGGTCAGAGGCTTGCAAGGCTTTTCTTGATCAGACTAGGGATGAATATTTCAGACAGATGACACCATGGGTTGAAGAGACGCTCATGCAACCCTTCCGGAACATCAATCGTTATCACGCCCTGAGGCTTCTCAACATAGATCAGTTTGATCAATTCTTTCAGAATATCGGGGTTCTGGCTCCTGCGAAAGAGACATTTCAGGCTTTGGGCTTCAACTTGTTTGATAACCCGAACGTCTTTTTTGAGACCGAGGTTTCGCCGCTCAAGAGTTTCGACGCCATTTGTATAGGCATAGACGTGCCTGGAGAAATTCATGTGATCATGAACCCGGTGGGAGGTCTGCTTGACATGGAGACCCTGCTTCATGAGACAGGGCACGCCGCGTTCCTGAGTAGCTTCTCGCCCGAGCTTGCCCTTGAATACAGAAGGTTCTACCGTTCGTCAGCGCTGGATGAGACTTTTGCCTTCCTGTTCATGGAATTGGCTGAGAATGAGGCCTGGCTTACCCGGGTAGCAAAAATGGATCATGCTGATGCGCAATTCCTGTCGAAGAGGTGCGCTACTAAAAGATTTTGTCTCATCAGGCGTTACATTGGAAAATTTCTGGCCGAAAAGGAATATTTCGATGGACAGGATCTAAAAAACTCTGCCAGTTATTCTTGTTATATGGAACAGGCTACAGGTTTTGAACACGAGCCTGAAGGTTACCTGATGGATATGGAAACGGACTTTTACTCCCTGGACTACGTCATGGCGTGGTCTGGCGCAGCCATCCTCAGGAAGAAACTCGAGGCGGACTACGGCGAGGAATGGTTTGTAAAACCTTCAGCCGGTTCTTTCTTGCGTGAAATTGCATCCTCGGGACGAAAACCTTCCCTGCCTGAAGTTTTAGAAAAATATTGTTCCAGTAAATTGACTTTGCCAGCCTTTGATATTAACTAACTGGAAGACTAGCCACGGAACAGGAGTAATGACAGGTCTGTGCATCAGACGTCTTGTTGGAATGGCGCCTCATGCGCAAAGTGACCCCACTATAGACCTGTAGGGTTTACCGCCTTAACTTGGTTATCATCAAACAATCAGGGATTTCTAAAAAACATGGTGGACGGGTGCTCCAACAGCCAGACGACGTCGAAACTTTACGCCGAATTTGATGGCATAGAGTTGGACTCCGGCGTATTCCTGGGCCCGCTGACTGTTGCCTATGAGACATACGGTCGGTTGTCTGCGTCCAGGGACAATGCGGTTTTGGTTCTTCATGCCCTTTCTGGCGACGCACACGCTGCAGGGATTTCTGAAAATGGCAGACCCGGATGGTGGGATGGCATGATAGGTCCGGGTAAGGGCATCGATACCAACAGGTATTTTGTCATTTGTTCTAATTGTCTGGGAGGTTGCAAAGGCACAACAGGTCCGACCAGCATCAATCCGGCCACATCCAAACCCTATGGTCGCTCATTCCCCAGGATCACAATTACCGACATGGTAAACGTTCAGGTCAAACTGATAGACAGGCTTGGCATCGAGAGTCTACATAGCGTTGTCGGTGGATCAATGGGTGGAATGCAGTCGCTTGACTGGGCCTCAAGATACCCTGACAGGGTCAAGTCCGCTATCGTGATAGCTGCCACCGCCAGGTTATCACCCCAGGGCATTGCCTTTAACTGGGTGGGAAGAAACGCAATTTATTCCGATCCAATAGGCGCCTGCGGACTGCCTGAGGTTAATTCAGATTCTGTCAGAATGGGACGTGGGCTTGCTGTGGCAAGGATGATAGGTCACATAACTTATCTTTCCGAAGAGATCATGGAAAGGAAGTTCGGGCGTAAACTCACTTTGAAGGACATGGACGGAACGACATACAGCCTTGGTGAGAATGAAATAGGCGGAGGCGAATTCGAGGTGGAATCTTATCTCCAGCATCAGGGCGCAAAGTTCATGGAAAGGTTTGACGAGGATTCATACATCACAATCACAAAGGCCATTGATTATTTTGATCTGGAAAGTCAGTATGGAGACCTTATCAGCGCCTTCAAATCGGTAAACGCCAAAATGCTGGTTTTGTCCTTTACATCAGACTGGCTTTACCCGACTTCCATGTCTCTGGCCATAGTAAGATCACTTCAGGCTCTTAAAAAGGATGTTTCTTTTGTTGAGTTGGACATGCCGTATGGTCATGACTCCTTCCTTATCCCGGCGGCTATGCCGAAACTAACCCGAATAATGAGGGGCTTTTTAAACGGTGTCAAACACAGTAGTTGAAATACGCACGCCGTTTCACGAGTTCGAGGCAGGCTTCAACGTAATCATAGAATTGATCACGCCTGGAACACGGGTTCTGGACCTTGGGTGCGGAACGGGAACTCTCCTGTCACGCCTTCGTGATGAAAAGGATGTTGAAGGATGTGGTGTAGAGGTAGATCAGGAGAAGGTGATCCGTAGCATTGAAAGAGGCATAAGGGTGATGACCCTTGACCTTGATCAAGGATTGGAGGGATTTCCGGACCTTAGCTATGAATACGTTGTACTTAGCAGAACACTTCAGCAGCTCATGAATCCCGAGGCCCTGGTAAAGGAAATGCTGAGGGTTGGCTCAAAGTCCATAATTACCTTCCCGAATTTCGGGCACTGGAAACTGATGTTTGAATACGTCGTGTCGGGTAGAACACCGATTTCCGGGACGCACCCGCACCCATGGTACAACACTCCCGACATCCATCGTCTGACCATAGAGGATTTCAGGAGTTTTGTCAGACAGATAGGCGCAAAGATAGAAAAGGAAATATTTATTCTGAATGACCGTCCCCGCAAAGAGATGTTCTGGCCGAATCGCAGAGCTGAATGGGGGTGCTGCCTGATCTCAGCCTATTAAAATGTCGGCCACGCATTCACATTTCCCTGTCAGACTACTTCGCAGTAGAAAATAGCCCTCAACTGATCTGATTATTGTTCCTTGGAACTCATTTTTCGCGGTAAACCCATTCACCCAAAATATGGAGACAAATTGCGTTCAAAACTCTTCTTGACCACAGGCGACTTTTAAGAGTATGCTTAGGAGTTTGTATTACAGTAAAAACGCGGCATTTGAGGACCGCTGGTCATGATAACATTAGTAAAAGGTTTTCACGATATACTGCCTGACGACGGGGCAAAGTGGTCTTTTGTCACAGAGTCTGCGCGTTCGGTTTTGAAAAGGTTTGGATTCAGGGAGATTGTGACCCCGATAATGGAGAAGACCGAACTTTTTGTGAGGGGCATCGGACAGGTCACAGACATTGTTGAAAAAGAGATGTACACGTTTGAGGACCTGGGGGGAGAAACCCTTAGCCTACGACCGGAGGCTACGGCCGGGATACTTAGATCAGTGGTTGAGCACTCCCTGCTGAAAAAAGAGTCACTTCTCAAACTTTTTACAGTCGGACCGATGTTCAGAAGAGAAAGACCTTCTAAAGGACGCTACCGGCAATTCTTCCAGCTAAATGCAGAGGTTTTGGGCGACGATGATCCTCTCACAGATTCAGAGGTTATAGCCTGTGCGTGTTCCATTCTTGGGGCCATTGGCTCGAGTGGTCTTTTTGTTGAATTAAACTCGGTGGGATGCAAGAGATGCCGGGCAATCTACAGGGGAGAACTGACGGCGTTCCTCCAGCGACACTTTGAAAACCTTTGCGGCGATTGTCAAAGACGCATGCAAACAAATCCCATGCGCTCTTTGGACTGCAAGGTTGCGGATTGCGCCCAGATAATGGCTTCTGCTCCCATGATCGTCAATTTCCTCGATGATCCGTGCAAAGAGCATTTTGACGGGGTTCGCAGGGGCTTGGATATTCTCAACATACCGTACAGACTGGAACCGGGTATGGTACGGGGTCTTGATTATTATTCCCGTACCGCATTTGAGATAATAGACAACGATTTGGGACACTCCAAGGCCGTGGGAGGCGGAGGCCGTTACGACAGCCTTCTGGCAGAACTCGGCGGTCCTGATGTTTCAGGCATTGGTTTTGCCATAGGCATAGAAAGACTCCTGATGAGCCTTAAGGATGAAGATGACAGGTTTGCCAGGAAGGTGGATCTGTACGTGGCTGCCCTTGGGGACCAATCATGGGAAGTGTGCTACAGGTTGACCAACGCTTTGAGGAATTCCGGTTTCAGTGTTGAAACCAGGTATTCGTCTTCCAGTCTCAAGTCACATATGAAGCAGGCTGACAGAGTTGGGGCCGGCAAAACGTTGATGATTGGGTCAGATGAGCTGTCGAGCAATTCAGTTACCGTCAGGGACATGTTCTCCAAGCAACAGGTCACTGTAGATATTGACAACATCATAAAATTTCTTCGAGGAGACGGGGATTGAAACTAGACTCTATGGAGGGCTGGGAGAGAAGCGCCCTTTCAACCGACCTTTCGATTGGTGATATTGGCAGGGAAGTCGTATTGATGGGCTGGGTTTTGAGGCGCAGGGACCATGGCGGAGTCATATTCGTTGACTTGCGTGACAGGAAAGGGCTGGTTCAGGTTGTTTTTAATCCGGAATTCAACGAACTGGCTCACGAGAAAGCGCATGTCCTCAGAGCGGAGTGGGTGATTGCAGTTAGAGGCGTCGTTTTCAAAAGGCCCCCAGATAGTGAGAACCCGGACCTGGCAACCGGCATGATAGAAGTATTTGTGAGAGAACTCAAAATTCTGAACTCTTCGGACGCCCCACCATTCCCACTTGATGATCCTTCACCGATCAATGACGCAGTCAAATACAAATACCGTTACCTGGACCTTAGAAGGCTGGTAGGCCCCAGAGAGAATCTACTTTTCAGAAACAGGTTGACCAATACCATCAGGGGATTTCTCGGTTCCGAGGATTTCATCGACATAGAAACGCCGTTTCTCACAACAAGCACACCTGAAGGCGCTAGGGATTATCTTGTGCCGAGCAGGGTATCAGTTGGCAGCTTTTATGCCCTTCCACAGTCACCTCAAATTTTCAAGCAGTTGCTGATGGTTGCAGGTTTCGAACGCTATTATCAAATAGTCAGATGTTTCAGGGACGAGGATTTGAGGGCTGACAGACAGCCAGAATTTACCCAGCTTGATATTGAAACATCATTCATTGAAGAAAGCCGGCTTTTCGACATTATTGAGAGAATGATGGCGCTTAGTTTCAAAGACCTGTTGGGAATTACCCTGCCATTACCTTTTGATCGACTGCCTTACAACGAAGCCATGAGCCGGTACGGCCTGGACAAGCCAGACCTGCGTTTCGGAATGGAACTGGTGGAACTGTCGGATATCTTGGTGGAGTCTCAGTTTGCAGTCTTCAGAAAACCCATCGAGTCAGGTGGAATTGTAAAGGCCATTAAAGTTGAAAATGGAGAAAGGCTCTCCCGTAAGGATCTCGACGATCTAAGGGACTTCGCTGCAGTTTACGGAGGCAAAGGCGTCGCTTACACCAGGATTAAGGAAGGATATGAATGGCAATCGCCCATCGCCAAATTTCTTTCAGAAGATGAGCGTTCGAGAATTGTTGCAAAAACAAAGGCTTCTGTGGGTGATGTTATCCTGTTCGCTGCTGATACTTTCAAGATAGTGAACGATGTTCTGGGTAATTTGAGAAACTTTTTGGCTGGCAAGCTTGGTGAAATCCCTCAGGACACCTTTAAGTTTTCATGGATCACCGAGTTCCCAATGTTTGAATACGACGAGGACGAAAAGCGTTTTACTGCAATGCATCATCCTTTTACTTCTCCGGTAATGAGCGATCTCGAATTACTGAAAACAGATCCGGGCAAAGTTAGGGCGCGCGCCTACGATCTGGTCCTCAATGGATCTGAAATTGGTGGCGGAAGCATGAGGATATATCGATCTGATATTCAGAAGCTTGTTTTCGCGGCTCTAGGGATCGACGAGGGTCAGGCGGAAGAAAAATTCGGATTTCTGTTGGACGCCCTGAAATTTGGAGCGCCACCTCACGGAGGCATCGCCTTTGGCATCGACAGGATGGCTGCCATACTTAC
>CALDNG010000277.1 GCA_937915285.1 uncultured Desulfomonile sp.
AGGTAGAGCAGGGTGAGATCGTGGCTGTAATCGGGCCAAACGGGGCTGGAAAAAGCACCCTGTTCAAAATAATATCCGGAAACCTAAAGCCCAACAAGGGCCAAATAATATTCAGAAATAAAGACATCACCCACATGCCGCCGCACGAGATATGCAAGCAGGGGTTGAGCCTGTCTTATCAGATTGTCAATATTTTCAACCGTCAAACCGTTTTTGAGAATGTTCAGATTGCGGTGCTCTCACGGATGGGAAAGGCTTTTGATTTCTTTTCCTCGTCAAAGTCATTGGCCATACGACAGACGGATGATATTCTTGAGAGTGTGGGACTCATGGATGTCAGAGACAGGATTTGCGGGTCTTTGTCTCATGGCGAGCAGAAAGTTCTCGAGATTGCAATAGCGCTAGGCTCCAACCCTAAACTGCTGATCCTGGATGAGCCTACTGCAGGAATGTCACCAGAAGAAACAGCAGACACCATACAACTGCTTGAACGTCTCAACAATCGCGGCCTTACCATCCTGTTCTGTGAGCACGATATTGAGTTGGTTTTCTCCTTTGCCAACAGGATAATGGTGATGCAACAG
This sequence comes from uncultured Desulfomonile sp., assembly GCA_937915285.1. Classification (GTDB taxonomy): domain Bacteria; phylum Desulfobacterota; class Desulfomonilia; order Desulfomonilales; family Desulfomonilaceae; genus CAITZA01. Next base: position 585 of record CALDNG010000277.1, read on the forward strand.
GGCATTTCGATTGTTCAGGGCCGACCTAAAGAGGTTCGTGCAAACAGGGAAGTCCAGAAAGCGTACCTTGGTGGATGAAGCCCATGCTTGAGATAGAAAATATTCACACTTTCTATGGTCTTAGCCACATACTTTTTGGCGTTTCGCTCAGCGTTTCCAAAGGCGAAATAGTCTGTCTACTTGGGAGAAACGGCGCTGGAAAGAGCACCACCATGAAAAGTGTCATAGGATTAACTCCACCTAGGCAGGGCGCCATAAAGTTTAAGGGCGCCAATATTTGTGGTAAGAAACCTTTCCAGATAGCCAGGATGGGTGTCGGGTTCGTCCCGGATGACAGGCGGGTCTTCTTCGACCTGACCGTGGATGAAAACCTCGAGATTTCCGAGATCCCGTCCAAAACCTCTGACTGCTGGGATCGCAAGAGGGTTTACGACTTCTTTAAACCTCTCGGGCACATCAAGGGCCGCAAAGCAGGACTGTTGAGTGGCGGTGAGCAGCAGATGCTCACAATCGCTAGAGCCCTTGTGACAAACCCCGAACTGCTGCTGCTGGATGAGCCTACCGAAGGCCTGGCCCCAATTCTCGTCGGCATGCTTGAAGAACGCATCATAGAGCTTAAAAGAGAAGGACTAACAATATTGCTGGCGGAACAAAACCAGAAAACGGCTCTTCGCCTCAGCGACCGAGGATACATACTCGACAACGGTCTTATAAAATATTCAGGGACCATCGAGGAATTAAGGACCAATGACGAAGTCATGAGAAAATACCTTATGGTCTGATAAATCGATAACCTTGGAAACCTGCCTGAACTTGAATCGACCTCCTGTCAATATTAACCCCTGTGGCGAGCCGCTAGCATTCGGACCTCCCCCACCCATTGTGTGGAACCCCTAATCATAACCCTGGCAACAGCATCTTAATCAGGATCAACACTGAAAGGTGTCAATTGGCTTTGTTGATAAATCTCTTTAATTCTTGATATAGAACGCACCTATATGTATTATAGAAGCACGCTATGCGATGACCCATTGACAGGCTTGTCTCAATAGCTGGAGTTTAAATCCGCCAGAACACGTTCAAGGTCGGAAAGGGTTTGCGTAGCACGGATTTGGTGTGGCGACTGTATCAAAAAATCAATTCAGAATTGAGGGAGGATCCGATGATTGTTGTGCGGGATGCTAGAGTTTCAGTTTTTTTAGTTTTCATATTCTTGGTTTTCTCTTTTGCTGCCCATGCCGGAGAGCTTGACCGTTTTCAGGGAATGGATGGTACTCTGGACATAGCCGGCGGTACCGCTCACATCCCAGTCATGAAAGAAGCCGCTCAAAAGATAATGACATTCAATCCGAAAATAAAAATTACCATAGCGGCGGGTGGAAGCGGAGTCGGAGTCCAGAAAGTTGGTGAAGGATTGGTTGGCATTGGTAACACAGGTAGAGCTTTGTCGCAGGCGGAGATCGAAAAGTTTGGATTAAAATCATTTCCATTCGCGATAGATGGCGTAGCTGTTGCAGTCAATCCCGAAAACCCTGTTACCGAATTGACCTCAAGCCAGGTTCAGGACATCTTTTCAGGAAAAATAAAAAACTGGAAGGATGTAAACGGAAAGGACTCTGCTATTAACCTCTACACCCGTGATGAAGCCAGTGGAACACGTGAAGTTTTTTGGGACATTCTTCTGAAAAAGGGACCAGTCGATCAATCAGCCAATGTGGTTGCCTCCAACGGCGCAATGAAGCTAGCCCTTTCCAAGGATCCGAATGGAATCGGTTATGTGGGCATCGGTCATGTTGACAAGACAATAAAGGCAATTACGCTGGATGGGAAAATTCCGTCGCAAGAGAATGCGGCTGATGGATCATATAAGGTTACAAGAAAACTCTACATGAATACCAAAGGCGAACCTCAGGGGTTGACCAAGGCCTTTATCGAATATGTTAAAGGGCCTGACGGGGTAGTCTTCATAGAAAAGAGCGGATATATTCCTTTGAAATAAATGAACCGGATTTATTAAGAAAATCAGGTCTATGTGGATGCTTGTTTGTTAAGTTGCCTTTGTTCTTTGGCTGAGGTCAGGAAGTGAACTCTACCGGTTCGACGAGATGGCTCCTTCATGAGGCAGTAAAAATGGCGCTGCTTCTCTGCGCCATTTTTTCGTCGTTCATCGTCTTGACCATTCTTGGTTTCCTTTCCTATTTTATGGCCCCTGTAGTCGTTAATGGAGAGTTCAGGGAGTTGTTGGGGACAATCTGGAATCCGGCGTCTAATTCCTTCGGAATTGTCCCCATGCTTATAGGCAGCTTGTGTGTCAGTTTTACGGCGGTAATCCTGGCGTATCCCGTTGCGACGGGTTTGAGTTTTTACTGCAATGGTATAGGTCCCCGGTTTCTGGGCAACAAACTCAGAACGCTGATTGAATTTATGGTCTGTGTTCCAACTGTGGTTTATGCCTTCGTTTCCGCAATATTACTTGCGCCAATGCTCCGTTCCATGCTTCAACACGGATCAGGTTTCTCCTGGTTGGCTGCCTCACTGACCTTGACCATGCTGGTCTTGCCAACCATTTTTCTGATGATCAATGCGAGCATGAGAGAGGCTAGCAGCAAGTTCCGGGTATTGGCTTTGTCCTTGGGAATGACGCAGGCGCAGACGCTGGCATGGGTTATAACTCCCCAGGCCAAAAGAGGTTTTAAGGCTGGTTTGATACTTGGGTTGGGCAGAGCCGTCGGTGACACCATTATTTCACTTATGCTAGCAGGAAATGCAGCCCAGTTTCCGGATTCAGTGCTCGACTCAGTTAGAACATTGACAGCTCACATAGCCCTTGTTGTAGCCACCGATCCAAATAGCCTTGCCTACCAGTCGATATTTTTTTGCGGCCTCTTGTTATGTGTTATCTCCGCAATGACAAATCTGGGTCTGAAAATGGTAAGCAAATAGCTTGAAGCAGGACAAAATTGAGAATTCTCAGGGATATCGCTGAATCCTCCGTGTCCATTTGGGCATGGTTGTCAACAGTATGTGTTGTTCTTGTCCTGGCTATTTATTCTTGTTTTCTTCTTCTACGAGGATTTTCAAGTCTTAAAATGAGTCTGTTCTTTGGGGATGCAGACCCATGGCTTGCTTTCCTTGTCCGGGTTCCCGTTTGGGATGGTATTTGGCCCGCTGCAGTCGGGACAGTATTGCTGGTAATCATGTCGGGGGCCATGGCGATCCCTGTTGGCATCATGGCCGGAATATACCTGTCTGAATATTCGTCGGGTCTATTTAGTGAAGTAGCAGATACGGCTATAGATCTCCTGGCAGCGATGCCATCAATAGTCATGGGTCTTTTCGGATTCACCCTGATATTGCTACTAAAGAAGACAGTTGTTCCGAGCGCCAATGTAGGCCTAATGCCTGCAGCGTTTTGCCTGGCTATTCTGAGTCTTCCGTATATGGTAAAAACTACGAAACTGGCGTTAGGTAATATTGATCCCAATAGAAGACTGACGGGGCTGACCCTTGGGTTCAACAGACTTCAGAACATCATTTACGTATTGTTGCCTGCGTCTGGCAGGGAAATATTGAACGGTGTGATTCTGACTATCGGCCGATCTGCTGAAGACACTGCGGTAATCCTGCTGACAGGAGTTGTCGCAAACGCAGGAATACCCACCAGAATTAATGACAAGTTTGAAGCAATCCCTTTTTTCATATATTTTACTGCATCCGAGCACAAAACTGTTGAAGAATTGGACA
>CALDNG010000278.1 GCA_937915285.1 uncultured Desulfomonile sp.
TAACATTGATCTGGAGAAGCATACCAGCCTTTTTGACTGCCCTTATTCCTCTGATGGCCCGGGCAAAAGCATTGGGATGGTTTCTGACAAAATTGTGCGTTTCAGGACGGGCTGAATCTAGGCTAACCGCAATCCCCACAACACCCGTCTTCTTGAGTTCCTGGGCCACGCGATCATCGATTAAAACTGCGTTTGTAGCTATGACGTTCTGGAATCCAACGCCCCTTGAGTGCGCTAGTAATTCAAAGATGTCAGGACGAACCATTGGCTCACCACCCGTGTAAACAAGCATCCTGAACTCTTCTGCAATCGCCAGGTCTTCAATGAATTTTTTAGCCTGATGTGTATCCATCTCATCCGGGGAAGGCTTGCCACCGGTGGCGTGACAGTGAATACACGTAAGGTTGCACGCGCTGGTGACTTCCCAGGCAGGGTGAGCAGGAAACCCAATGCATCCCATGCCTACCGCTCCCGAAGATACCGGTACAGATTTGAAACCGCATGACATGAGCCAATGGGGCATTTTTTTCCAACCGGAGAGCGCTCCGAACAGCATAGCGGAACCAGCCTGCCTCAGTAGTAGGGTAGGAGGCGAATAAAAAGGGCGCACTATGCGCCGAGTATCTTTCATGTCACACTTTCCCATTGATTAATCATTGATGGGCGCACTTTTTATCTAGCCGCAAATGCGATTATGTAGGACAAGGTTGTCGATAAATTCACAAGAATTCCCAGTCCGCACAATACTTCAAGTCTATCCTTGTCTTTCCAGTCTCCCCTGAGGAAACCTCGAACACAATAAAACGAGACCAGCATCGGCAAAGAATACACAACCAGAGCTATCGACGGAACTCCAGCCAGCAGACTCACAAAGAAGAAAATGTTGGCAAGCATGGACAAGAAGCTGTAAATCCAAACACCTCTCTCACGTCCAACTCTTGACAGCAGGTTAGACTTGTTTGCGGATCGATCGCTATCATAATCAGGGTATTCGTTGGCAAAAATCACATTAAATATGGTTGCGGCAATAGGGATGGACACCAGAAAGGACAGTAATGTCAATTTCCCGTAAGGGAGATACAGCCCTACAGCCACTGTCAGGAAACCATAGCAAACCCCTATCCAGATTTCTCCGTAGCCCGTGGCAACCCATCTCAAAGGTGGTGATGAGTAGAAAAAACCCCCAATAATTCCAATTAACCCCAACGGAATGGTCCAGGGGCCGGTTCCAAATCCGATCCATATAACCAGGCCAAGAACTATCGCAAGCGCTATGGATATGACACTACCCAGGAAGGCTGAACGCCGTGTAATTAGCTTTCGCGGTATTACTCCTGCTCCTCCGGCGAATCTGCTCGGGCCTGACCCCCATGACAGCCGATCCTCAACGTGGTCGAAGCACTCCCCCGAGAGATGTGTGGCAAGCATTATGAGCATCACCGTCACGGTTCCAACCAACCAGAGCGCCCAGTCGAAGGCTCCAGTGTAATGATAGGAAATGACAGCTCCAAGTGTGTACGGAAAAACTCCAACTGTATGAAAGGCTGGCCGGGAAGCGATGATCCATGACTCGAGTTTGCCTCGAGAGGAAAAATTGCTGACAGCTTCCATTTCAAATTCTCCCGTATCGTTTAAGGCCGCTTCTAATGACCAAGTGGTCATTCATGGGACAATTTAAAGGAGCGGCCCACCGGCCGCTCCTTTAAAGAGAAATCACACTCCAATCACGCGAGTGCTTAAACGGCCTGCGCCAAATCCTGCTGAATCTTCTCAACTCTGACAGCGCAAACCTTGTATTCAGGAATCTTGCATATGGGGTCGAGGGCCGTGTTGGTTAATTCGTTGGCATTGGCTTCCATGAAATGAAAGCTCATGAATATGGTTCCGGGTTCAACTGAATCCGTGATAAAGGCTTTGGTCACTACGTCGCCTCTGCGCGACACTATTCGGCATTCTTCAAGATTTCTGATGCCCAGCGTCCTGGCGTCATAAGGGTGAATTTCGAACTGTCCCTCGGGCATTTCATTATCGAGTGTAGGTGAATTTCTAGTCATTGTTCCGGTGTGATAGTGCGGGAAATACCTTCCTGTTGTCAGCAGCATTGGATATTCCTCGTCGGCCAGTTCATCCGGTGGCCTGTATTCGATGGCGTGGAACAGTCCCTTACCTCGAGTGAATCTTTCGGTGTGCAGTATGGGGGTTCCTGGATGGTCCTTGTTGGGGCATGGCCAGGGAATGCCGCCGGATTCAATTCTCTGGTAGGTCAGTCCACCGTAACTTGGGGTAACCTGGGTGATTTCATTAAATATTTCCTCCGCTGAATCATAGTTCATTGGCAGTCCGAATCTTGTGGACAAATCGCAGATGATCTGCCAATCCAGCCTGGAATCTCCAACGGGTTCAACTGCCTTGCGAACCCGCATGACTTTTCTTTCGGTATTGGTGAAAGTGCCGTCCTTTTCCGCAAAAGACACTCCCGGCAACACCACGTGAGCCAATTTTGCCGTGTCAGTGAGAAATATGTCTATAACCGCAAGGAAGTCAGCCTCTTGCAACGCATGCTTCACGTGACGAGCGTCAGGGTCGCTTCCGACCGGGTTCTCACCCAAGATGACCATACCCTTTATAGATCCGTCCTCCAGACCGTGCATCATTTCCATGATGGTATAGCCAACCTTGGAAGAAAGCTGGGCCTGCCAAATATCTTCGAATTTCTTCTTGTTATTTTCATCAGTTACTGCCTGGTAAGCAGGGTAAACGTTCGGCAGACCTCCCATGTCGCATGCGCCCTGGACATTATTCTGGCCTCTCAACGGATTGACCCCAGTGGAAGGTTTCCCGATTTGCCCAGTCAGCATGGCAAGGTTCGCCAGAGACTTGACGTTGTCAACACCATGCGAATGCTGCGTAATCCCCATGGCGTAGAGTATTGTCGATTTAGCGGAACCGGCAAAAGTCTCAGCGATATTAACAATGTCCTCCTCACTAACTCCTGTAATTTCAGAAGCCTTTTCAGGTGGATAGTTTTTTAGAGTTTCCGCAAGAGCCTCAAAGCCTTCCGTGCGTTCCTCAATGAAAACCTTGTCATGCAGTCCCCTCTGAATTATCACGTTCATTACGCCATTGAGCAAGGCCACATCGGATCCGAGGTTCTGCTTTACATTGATGTCGGCGATGGAACTCACCTGAATGCGTCTAGGGTCGGCGACTATCAATTTGGCCCCTTTTGCCTTGGCTTTGAAAACCCTGCTGGCAATCAACGGGTGAGCCACAGAAGTGTTTGATCCGATTATGAATATACAGTCGGCGTCTTCTATTTCCGGTATGGAATTCGTCATTGCTCCACTTCCGAAAGCGGCGGCAAGACCTGCCACCGTTGAGGAGTGTCAGAGACGCGCGCAGTGGTCGACATTGTTAGTCCCGAATCCGACCCTGCAGAATTTCTGGAATACGTAGTTATCTTCGTTTGTGCACTTTGCGGATGTCAGAAACGCCAGGGAATCTCCCCCATGACTTTCCTTGATTTCTCTGAGTCGTGAAGCCGCAAAATCCAGAGCTTCATCCCAGGAAGTCTCTACAAGCTCTCCATCCTTGCGGATCATCGGCTTAGTGAGTCTGTTAGGACTTTCGACAAATTCATGCGCGTTCCATCCCTTGATGCAAAGCTTTCCCTGATTCATCACATTAGTCTTGGAAGGTATTGTCGATACCAGCTTGCCGTCAAGGGTCTCCAACAGGAACTCACATCCGCATCCGCAATAAGGGCACGTAGTCCTCACATAGTTAATGTCCATTATATTCTCCCGATCTAGAGAAAGAATTCACACAGAACTCCGCCAGAAAGGCTGTTAGGAACGCCCAAGCCTGATTATGTCCCGCATCCATTCGTATTAGGTGTGTTATTCGCCTGCGAGGTGTGTCAATATCTCACCCTCACATATGCTTAATCTAGCACCTTAACGACTCCCGATCAAGCACGTTTAAGAGCCAAACAGGCAATCGCAGCGGCAACAAAAAAAACCAGGCCGAACTAGGACCTGGTCTACTCAGGAGGTAACGAAGCATTAGTTGGACAAGCTGTTGAAGCTATGCTTCATATTATAAACGCAACTTATCAAATATTGTGACAATTGTCAAATATTATCAGATAGCGGATAGAGCGCCTGGAGCCGGAAGTCTGTCCAGCCAGTCTCTTCATGAAACATTACTCATTTCTTTGAAGAGGATTGTCGGATTTGTTTGGCCGACCTGAACGCAAACAACCATCCCAGTGTAGCCAGATTGAGAAAAAGCCCGCCTATTTCAAAGACCTGAGTCAGTCCGGAATCGAGGAATCCGGCCTCTGCCAGTCTGAGTATCCTAAACAGAATTACCGGTGTATCGATAAACAGGAAGACCAGTGCAGGTGTAGGCGTCCATTGTTTTTCATTCCAGAACCCATAACCGAATGCAAGAGCGGGAAGAATCGCAACGGAGAAGTATACTGTTTCAAAAATAACCGCCGGTTCGTAAGGTCCAGGGTCAGATCCTAACATGTAAATAAAACAGATATAAAGGAACCCTTTAAGATAAAACCATAGTCCGGCAAACCAATATACAAGTGGAAAATCCGAATCGAATCGTCTGTCAGGGAACAGTGAAAATCTTTCCCATAAACTATTTTTATCCATTTATTCGTCCATTTCAGGAGTAAAGAGGAAACCTTGCGCACATTTCAAGAACCTGACTCTTGATGTGTGAAAGTTTGGATTCGTCATCCCTCTTGGTTATTGCATCGTCGATGAAAGCAGCAATAAGCGCCATTTCGTCTTTTCCCATGTTCCTCGTTGTGACGGCCGGTGTTCCTATGCGTATTCCGGAGGCTCTACCTGGTGGCAATGGATCAAACGGTATGGAGTTCTTGTTGACCGTGATTCCTGACTTTTCTAGAATTTCCTGGGCCTGTGCGCCGGTCACGCCCTTGGTGGTCAGATCGACCAGGATCAGGTGATTATCGGTGCCGCCCGATACCAGAGAAAACCCTCTGTTAAGCATCTCGTCAGCGAGAGTCCTGGCGTTTTCTACAATCTTGGTCTGATAGGAGCGAAAATCTTCGGATGAAGCTTCTTTGAACGCTACCGCTTTTGCGGCTATCACATGCATCAGAGGTCCACCCTGCATGCCTGGGAAAATGCAGGAGTCCAGCGAGGCTCCATAGTTCTTCCTGCACATGACTATTCCGCCTCGAGGGCCCCTAAGTGTCTTGTGAGTCGTTGTGGTTATGAAGTCGGCGTATGGGGCTGGAGAAGGATGAACGCCTGCGACAACCAGGCCGGCTATATGGGCGATGTCAGCCATGAGAACCGCTCCGACTTCACCTGCTATTTGAGCGAATATATCGTAGTGTATGGTCCGGGGATAGGCGCTGGCCCCAACAATTATCATCTTGGGTCGGTTTTTGATCGCCAGCTCCCTGACCTGATTGTAGTCGATAAGATGATCAGTCTGACGGACCGAGTATGGGACGACCTTGTAGATTTTGCCTGAAAAATTTTTGGGATGCCCCATGGAAAGATGACCTCCGTGAGCGAGGTCCATGCCCATATAACAATCCCCGGGTTGCATCACCGTAAAATAAACAGACATGTTAGCCTGAGTGCCGGAGTGGGGTTGCACATTCGCGTGTTCAACATTGAACAACTTCATGGCCCTTGTTCGGGCAATCTCTTCCACAAAGTCAACATTAACGCAACCGCCGTAGTATCTCTTTCCCGGATAGCCTTCAGCGTATTTATTCGTCAGGATGCTTCCCTGAGCCTCCATCACAGCCCTGGAGGTAAAGTTCTCCGACGCTATGAGTTCCAGCCTGCCTTCCTGTCGAGCCTTTTCCTGCTCAATCAATGAATATATTTCCGGGTCTGTGACCTGCAAAGGGCTCATGATCATCCTTTACTTCATCTATTGTTGAGAGTGGCGCAGACCTTATAACAGACCCGCCAACTCCTTGATTAAAATGCGCTCATTGCGCCGTCTGTTCGGAAAGTTCATCAATGAGGTTGACTCGTCTCATGTGACGGCCCCCCTCAAATTCGGTTTCGAGCCATGCCTTGAGGATGGATAGCGCCAATTCACTACCTATAACCCTGCTGCCTAGGCATAGGACATTGGAATTGTTGTGAGCCCGACTCATTCGGGCATGGTATTCATTGGCGCAAAGAGCGGCCCGTATGCCCACGTAGCGGTTGGCTGACATGCTCATGCCTATTCCGGTTCCACATACCAGCACACCGAGTTCCGCCTCATTTTTTAAAATCATGGAGCACACTTCGTGCGCAAACGTGGGGTAGTCGCAAGAAACCTCTGAATCACAACCTATATCCACAACTTCACAGCCATATGACATCAGGTAATTCCTGACCATTAACTTCAAGTCGTATCCTGCGTGATCCGAGCCGATAGCTATTCTCATGCCAGACTAAGCCTTTTTGAAAATAA
>CALDNG010000279.1 GCA_937915285.1 uncultured Desulfomonile sp.
TAATTACAGCAAAGTAAGGCCCCCTGAGCCTGAGACACGGATATCCGACGATAATTGATATTACGGAAGCTATCAGTCCGGCCGGGATGGTGGTCAGCAGTCCCCAGAAACCGTCCAGACCCAATGACCTCGAGAGCATTGCGGTCCCGTATGCGCCAATACCGAAAAATGCGACATGGCCGAAGGACAGATATCCCGCATAGCCTCCTATCATGTTCCAGGAACTCGACAGACAGATGTAGAGGAATATCCAGAAAACAAAAGATATGAAATAAACAGGCGGACCCAGAAAAGGAAACAGGACCAGCGCCGCCACAAGCATCCCTGCAAGGACTTGCGCTGTCAGAGAGTTAGATACCGGTTCCTGTTTAGACTTCACTTTGGAACAACCCCTGCGGCCGAACGACCAGAATTATCATTAACAGTCCGAATGTCAGGAGGTTTACCCACTGATAAGGAAGGAACGCCATGGACAGGCCGGTGATTATGCCGATGATAAGCCCGGCCAGGGCCGTCCCCAGGACATTACCCACACCGCCGACGATTACGACAAGGAACAGGTGTATCAGCCAAAGATTATGGGAATGCGGCTCAAACGAGTAGAGCAGTCCCATCCCGACGCCACCGGCCCCGGAGGTCGCCACGGCAAGCCCGAAGGTTATGGTTGATATGCGCCTAAGGTTTATCCCGCACAACTGCGAGGCCTCCGGCTGCTGCCAGGCCGCCCTGACCGCCTTGCCAACGTATGTCCTCTTGAGGAACAAATGGATCGTCATGACACCGATTATGGACATGACGAAACCAATCAGCGGGGGGTACTGAAAATAGAACGGCCCAACCACAAACACCTTGCTCGTGTAACTGGTAGTGAGCAACCGTGGATCAGCGCCCCATACCAGGAGCATGCCATTCTCCAGGATAATGGCGATGCCGAACGTCAGTATCATGGACGACACGATCACGGCCTTGGCGCTGGTAATGCGGATAAGAAGCGTCCTGTATAGGATACACCCGCCGAAATACAGTAAGGGGATGGTGATGGCCAGAGACGCCACCGGGTCCACGCCATAGGCCTGTAAAAGGCTGTAAGCCATGAAGGTCGCCAGAAGACCGAAGGCCGCGTGAGCGACGTTAATGACTTTCATCACTCCCCAGGTGAGGGAGAACCCGACGCCGAGTAAAGCGTAAACCGACCCCATCATGACGCCGCTGATCAGTGATTGAATTACCAGTGTCGAGTTCATCTGTCCGGGATATACAACCTTCGTGTTAGGCGCCAAAACCTAACGAATCGTCCGTTTGGTTAATTAATCCGGGGCTTGTAGGAAGCCACCGGAATTTAAATGATCATTTCCATGCCGGTTTCGGATAGACCGGTTCGGCTGTTCTTACATTTGGCGGCCAGATAAGCTCGACCTGACCGTTTATCAGCTGTGTGCAGAAGTTTATCGGGTCAGGAAGCCCCTTTTCATCAAACTTCATGGGTCCGGCTATCGTTTCTATCTTGTTGGCCTTGAGCCAATCCCTTATCTTGGTCTGGTCCAGGCTCTTGGAACCTTCCACTCCCTGGGCAAGGGCCTGCATCCAGGCGTATCCGAATCCGAAATACAAGGGGTATCCGTCTATCTGGAATTCCTTCTTGGCAAAAGCGTTGAGCTTGTCGTTCCCGGGGAAGTTCAGCTTGTTGTAAAGCGATGTCCCTGAAAACACATAGTCTCCATCCTTGCCCAGTTCCTTGATCCAGGCAGGAACCACCGAGCCTATCCCCTGTAGAATTACCTTGGGATTATAATCCAGCGCCTTGGCGGCTCGAATCATCATGACACCGTCGCCAAAGAAGCCGTTTGCGAATAGCATGTCACAGTTTAGCTGTTTTGCTTTCATGATGAGCGGGGTGGCGTCGGGAAGTGGCAGGTTGTATTTTTCATCTATGGCGATTTCTATGCCGAGCTTCTTTGTCCATTTCTGGATAGACCCGGTGAGCGAGGCGCCGACCGGATTGTTCATCGTGTAAACAGCGGCCTTTTTTGGCCTCTGATCCGCAGGAACCGTTTCCATCCATTGGAAGAACCCCTCATACCACCACTCACCCATAAGCGGAGGGGCCCCAAAACTGTAGGTGTATCCCTGCTCAAAGCTCTTCATGTGTCCGCCCATCGAGACGTACACATACTTGTGCTTTTCCGCCACAGGCATAACAGCCCTTGCGGCTGTGCCAGGATATCCGCCGAAAAGGAGGTCAACCTTGTCTACCGTAATGGCCTTTTCCGCATAGGTGACCGCTTTCCCGACATTGGACTCATCGTCATATATCTTGAACTCAACAGGTCTGCCTAAAAGACCACCACGCTCATTGATCTCCTGAGCCCAGAATTTCATTCCACGCTCAATGAGCTTGCCTGTTTCCGCGAATTCACCTGTTAAAGGAAGTGATCCGCCTATGACAATCGGCTGTGAGGCCCAGACATGGCCAATATGGGCATGGAAGACAAGACAGACGCCCACAAGCGTCACGACAGCGATTCTAGTCCACAAAAAAGATCTCCTCATGGCGCCAACTCCTCAGAAGTGGTATTTGGAAAAAACCATTAACGGCTCAGAGCCCCAGATAGGACTCCTTCACCCTGCTATCCCCTAAAAGGTCCGTCGATGAGCCCGTCAGGCTTATGTGCCCGTTCTCAAGAAGATAAGCCCGCCGGGTTATTTTGAGCGACTGCAGAACCTCCTGCGACACAAGTAGTATGGTCAGGCCATTCCCGTTGAGTTCCTGCAATATCTTGAATATTTCGAGAGTGACTATCGGAGCCAGCCCCAGAGAGGGCTCATCGAGCATCAGGAGCTTCGGCTCGGACATCAGGGCCCGCGATATTGCCAGCATCTGCTGCTCACCACCCGAAAGACTGCCGGCCATCTGCCTGCGTCTCTCCTTCAGTCGGGGAAACAACTCAAACATCCTGCCCAGATTCCGAAGGTAGTTCCGCCTGGCTGCCGGCAGATACGCCCCGATCTGAAGGTTTTCCTCGATTGTCATGCGAGCGAAGAGCTTTCGTCCCTCCGGGACCTGAATCAACCCAGCGGCCGCAATTGAATCAGGAGACATTCCTGATATCGTGGCGCCCTCAAAGACAACCGACCCCGAGTCGATACTTACCAGGCCCGAAACCGCATTGATCAGGGTGCTCTTTCCAGCGCCATTCGAGCCGATCAATGCCACGAAATCACCCTTATTGATGCCTATCGAGACGTCCGAGAGAGCCCGGAGCTTACCATAACTGACGCTGAGGTTTTTAGTTTCCAACATATTCCGCGCCCAGATAAGCCCTTATGACTTCAGGATGATTTGCCACCTCAACAGGGGACGCGTCGGCAAGCTTGACCCCGTGATGCAGCGCTATGACACGCGAACACGCTGACATAATGGCCTTCATGACGTGTTCAATCATGAAAACGGACAGGCCGTAAGCCTCCCTGATTCTGAAAACCAGATCAATGGCGCCAGATATCTCAGTCGGGTTAAGACCAGCGAACACCTCATCCAGGA
>CALDNG010000280.1 GCA_937915285.1 uncultured Desulfomonile sp.
TATCGGTTGACCAGGCAATGGCTCTCATAAAGCTGGCCAAAGGAGATCTGCTGCCAAGCATAAGCGCAAAAATGCAGGCTAGTCGCCTCAATGACGACTGGAACACTTTTGACCCTGAAGGAACCAATTCATGGCAGCTGCAGGGTGTGTTGAGCTGGACGTTCGATCTGTTCAGGAAGCGTATGAGTGTCCAGGAGAAGAGGGTTAGCGAGGCCAGATCATTTGTCGCCAGGGAACAGCTTGTCGAGCAGATAATGAATGACGTGAAACAGGCTTACATGGATATGAAACGCTCCGAGAGCGACATCTTTGATAACCGCAAGGCGGTTGAGTTCAGGCGTGAGAATTTCCGGATAAACCAGGAGCGTTACAAGGAGCAGGTGGCTACTTACGTTGAGGTGCTTGACGCCCAGAGGCAACTCTCACTATCTGAAGGCGACTATTACACCTCCCTCATCGGTTACAAGCTCAACAGGGCAACACTGGAGCGCCAGATGGGTATATTGAGGTAGGATGGACAAAATGAAACTGAAAAACTTCAAAACCATCCTCATTTTTGTGGCAGTGAGCGGCTGTGTCTTATGGTCGTCCACGGAACTATTTGCCCAGGCCTCCGCAAAAATCGCATCGGCCACTCCGGTCAATAAATCAAGTGGCAAGGGCGCCAGCGCATCAATAAGACAAAACGAACTCAACATCGCCAAGGCCAATGTCGAAAGAAGACTCAGAGTAGCGCAGAGATGTGTTCAGGTTTCCAGGCTTCCAGTGCTGCTGAGAGACCCTCAGGGAAACGTCAACCAGGTTCCCAAAAATGACATAGTGTTCTGTTCAAAACAAATTCAATCATTGTCCAGAGAACTGGCGGCAATTAATCGTCAGTTAGCGGACCTCTCCAAAGACTCACAATCTGCGGCGAATTATTTGGCGAGGAAAGCCGCAGAGGCTGCTTATGCCAAACGACTAGGCCTTTCGGAATCCCTGCTTTCAGAATAAACAGGCTATGCTGATAACCCGCTAGAGCAACATCTCAATCAAGTGAGGCCCTGGTTCACCCAGGGCTTTTTTGATTTCATTTTCTAGTTCCTTCGCTGTGGCGACGGACACGCCGGGGACTCCCATGCCCTGGCTGAGTCTGGTCCAATCGATTGGGGGATTTCTCAGGCTGGTCAATTCCGTGGCGGCCTTACCGAGGTTGTTGTAACCGCCCCGGGCCAATTCGACCTTCAATATTTCGTATGACCGGTTGGAGCATATCAGCGTCGTGACGTTGAGTCCTTCCCTTGCCTGTGTCCAAAGTCCCTGCAGGGTGTATAGGGCGCTTCCGTCGGCCTGAACATTTATAACAGGTCTGTCGGGACATGCGATGGCGGCCCCGGTAGCGCAGGGAATGCCCTGTCCGATGGCGCCTCCTGTGACTCCCAGAAGGGTGTGCCTTGGCGCTGACGTTGATAGAGCGTAATAAGCCCCCGCCGATGTTACTGCTTCCTCAACCACTATTGCGCCTTCCGGTTGAAGCGCAGCGATAGCTCCAAAGGCGGACTCAAGGTTAAGTGGCGCTGGGCTGGATGGGACTTTGCCAGGCATTACCTTTGGAACACCGGCCTGAGAGGGGGCTGGCTTTCCTTTGGCGCCAATCATCTCGGCTAGGGACTCAAGCGCCAGTTCAATGTCCTGTCCTGCCAGGGTTAGCTCCAGTGTGGTTTGATCCTCGGACAAAGCCCTGCTCCTCACGTTTTTGTAGCCGAAGATGGAAACTGGATCACTAGAGCCTACCAATATGACGTTTCTGTATTGTGCGAGGCTAGCCTGCGCCTGGTCCGGAAAGTAGGGCAGCCTTTGGACCGTGGGTATGCCGGGCCCCCTCTCCATGCGACCGATGAAGGTTTCGGCAAGTATGGCGCATCCAGAGGCTTGACTGATCCTGGATGCGGCGAGAAGACCTCTATCCCTGAGGGATCTTCCTCCGAGAAGCAGCAGCGTCGGCTGGCCCGAGGCAAGCAGCCTGGCAGCCTCCCTGACTCGACCGTCATCAGGTGATTCGAAAAAGAATTCAGGACTACTTACAGCAGTTTCATCGCAATCTTCCCACTGACAGTCCTGAGGGACTATGAGGACAGAGCCCTGTCCTTTGAGTGAAGCAGCTATTGCTTCGGAGGTGTCTGTTGCAACTGAGTTGGCTGATCTACAGGCCCTGACCCAACCGGAGACAGGAGTTGCAAGTCCGGCAATATCGGTGAATTCTATGGAGTCGAAAGACTGATGCCATGTAGCCAGTTCGCCGACAACGGTAAACATCGGAGTCCTGGCCCGCCTTGCATTGTGGAGGTTTGCCAGACCGTTTACAAGCCCCACACCCATGTGCAGCAACGACATGGCCGGCCTGTCCAGCATGCGGCCATAGCCGTCGGCCGCTCCGGCGCATACCCCTTCAAACAGCGCTGCAACCGGCCGTATGCCGGGAACCGAATCAAGCGCCAGGACAAGGTTCATCTCCGAAGTCCCGAAGTTGGCAAAACATACCTCTATACCGCAGGCCGACGCAGTTCTTATGAGTGATTCAGCTCCGTTCATTGATGGTCCCCTATGTGGTTTTTGTGGTGAAAAAGGCGAGATTCGGACGTTTCGGGTGGTAAGATGCAGAATTCAAGGGTCTGAAAAAATAACAACCCTCAAGGACATGCGCCCACATCAGTGAGCGATACTCATGTCCCCGGGGGTTGGAATCAATTCGAGGAATGTGATTAAACGCAACCTGTCGGTTTGGGCAAACCGGCAACCTTACAGGCTCCCTTGGCAGGACCTGAGGGAAAAAGCTCATAGATTTTTTTCAGCTTGAAGCCGGTGTCCTTGCAGACCTTGCGGATCATAGGAGCAATATTGAACTCAAGATAGTAATTTCTCAGGTAGTGAACGACTTTCCAATGCTCGTCGGTCATGTCCTGAATTCCCTCGGTCTTCGCAAACAAATTCGCGACTTCCTCATTCCACAGTTCCGGATCCTGGAGGAAACCGTCCTCATCAACATCAAAAGTTCTACCATCGATTTCCAGTGTAGGCATTAAAGCGCCCTCCTTTATTCAAGTTAGCCGATACATAGACCGGTCAAATTATCTTATCTATACTATGTTATCATCACATGGCGACAATGACAAGACGCAAATTTGATGATTTAGCTGAATTAACGCAAACTTCTACAACACCTAGAACCTAAAAGCAACTCAATTGATGACAAAAAATGGATTTAGCCATTGAAGCCGACTGGACTTCCACCTGGCCACATCCCCTCACAAGAACAACATTTCCCTTGTAAAATGGGAAGTTAAGTATTTTCTAATAAATTAACCGGGCCCCGTTTTCTTTAATTTCGTTTCCATATCCTGAATATATTTCTGTATGATCTTTCGGGGCGCCGGACGCTTTTCCCTGTTCAATGCCTCCTTGTAGGCGTTGAGCGCGGAGGCGTAATCCTTTTTTATCTCGTAAACCAGACCCATCAAACCATACGCGTCCGGGTAATCCGGATTCAGTTGTACTGCCTTTTTAAGGTCATCTATGCTCTTATCGTATTCACCCTTCTTGGAATATGCGATAGCCCTGTTGTGATACGCAACAAAAAAACTTGGATTGTCCACTAAGGACTTGGTGAACAACTCTATTGCGCGGTCCCACTTTTCGACTCTGAGCGCAAACTCTCCCTGCTCATAGTAATCCAGGTAGTCTTCGGCGCTGACCGGCCCCACTACAAGCGCGCAGATAAAAAACACAATAATTACAATGTGTCTAGCAGTTGATAACCTTGCTCTCATCGGGTTTCCCAAAGTCAGCCCCATTAGTTACAGTATGTTACCACAAAATAACCGTTTGGGAAGTTTTCTTTTTGGCGCCCCACCCTGTCAGTAAGATTGGGGAATTACATGCTTGCGCCTCAATCATGGCATGCGATATTGTTGTCCGGAAGATAAAGAGATGCCAATCAATGGCTTAGGCGGCGAAAATGACTCTTAGTTTTGACAGGAACTCCATTCCACCCTATCTGGCTTCAGGCCGTTTTTCGTCGGTAGCCGGAGTGCTTGACCAGGCGCCTCCGTGGTTGCTTAGAAGACTCATTCCCATACTATCCAGCCGTGTAATGATCGATGATGACTCTGTGAGCCAGATACGCGAGTTATCCAGCCAGGGTCCGGTTGTTTACGCCATCAAGTTTCCCAGTTCGTATGACCTCCATTTCATAAGGATGAAGTTCAACGAACTCGGCCTGCCGACTCCATGGGCCTTACTAGGTTCTGGAGACTACGCCGGTGGCTCCATCTGGAAATGGCTCAGCATCTGGAAGGACAGGATCAGGGGCTTGTTCTCGGGTCGGCGTAGAAACCGTCCGCTGGATACCCAGATTGTAGCGGACATACTTGCCAATGGGGGAGCCAGCGCATTTTACCTGGTGGACGAGTCAACTTCGCGTGACAGATATATCAATCCCGCGAGTGATCCTGTCAGCATGCTTCTGGACGTTCAGGGCAAGGTAGCGGCCCCCATATCGGTGATACCGCTTTTCATTCTCTACGACCGACGGCACAAGCGTCAGATAAGGCCTTTCTGGGAAACCTTCCTCGGGGATTCCGACAGACCCGGACCCATCAGCCGCATACTCATAGCCATCAGGAAATGGACAGTACCCGAATTGCTGGTGGGCGAGCCGGTCACTTTGATCACTGAATTTGAGGAGTTCGGTTCAGGCGTGTCATGGGATGATCTGCCGTTCAAGCTTCGTACCGACCTCATAGACAGGATCAATTCCCGGATAAGGATAAACCGCGGGGCTGAGAAACTGTCCCGGACAGAGATTAAGGAACTGGTGCTTCAGGACAGGAATGTTCAGGAAGCGGTAGCCAGAACCGCTGCTGAGAAGAACGAGCGAGAAGACAAGGTCCGCAAGAAGGCCGAATCCTATGTCGATGAGATTGCGGCAGACCAGAAAATCCAGGTTTATCACGGTCTCTACTACCTGTTGCGACTCCTGTTCAAAACACTCTTCGACAGGGTGGATTACCATGATTCGGATTTCGCCAAGCTCAAGAAATACAACGAAAAGGGTTCGCTGATATTCGTTTCAAGCCACAAGAGTCATTTCGATTACCTTTTCCTGGGTTATCTGTCTTTCATCCATCAGATGACCGTGCCGTTCATGGCCGCCGGGAAGAACCTCTCATTCTGGCCGATAGGCCCGATCCTGAGGAGTGGTGGCGCCTTCTTTCTCAGGCGGTCGCTAAAGGGGTTGGAACTTTACACAAAGGTTTTTGCTGCCTATGTGAAGGTGCTGGTGAGGGAGAAGACCAACCTGAATTTTTACATTGAGGGGGGCCGTAGCAGGACAGGAAAGCTCTTGGCCTCAAAGCTCGGGTTGCTGTCATTCCTGCTTGATGTCGCTTTTGATGGCGAATTCGAAGACCTTACCTTCGTGCCGTGCTACGTGGGATATGACCAGATTCCCGAGGAGAAATCTTATCTGAGCGAACTCTCAGGGCATGAAAAGGAGAAGGAATCCTTCCGCTCCCTGTTGAGTTCACGCAAGATATTCGGCAAACGGTATGGAACTGTTTACATGCGTTTCCATGAGCCGCTTTCATTCAGGGAGTTCTGTGAGAGAAGTATAAAGGGCTGTTCTCTAACCGGTATCACATTGTCCGAGCGAAGGCAGCTAACCCATGACTTCGCCTACTATCTCATGAGCGCAATGATAGAAGCGTCGGCTGTGAACGCTATCGAATTATCATCTGCCGCAGTCGTTTGTGAGGGTTCGGTTGAATTCTCTCATGATGATCTGGTGGCTAGCGCCGGAAGAATCGCCTATCTTTTGGGCTGCAGGGGCGTTCAGGTTACGGATAGCTGCTCCGATGTGAAAGTGGCGCTGGATGAGAGCCTGGGATTATTCAAAAAGAGAAAGTTCCTGCTCTTTTCACCCGAGGCCCCACTGAGGGACAGGGTTTACGCCATAAATCCCGAGAGGCTCGCCAATATAGAGTTTTATAAGAACACACTTGTGAATTCTTTATGGCCATGCGCCATCGCCGCTACGGCCATAGTATTCAGCCAGTCCGGACGATCAGCCATTAGCGCCAGCGAAATCACCGATGACTTCAGATTCATGAAGTCCCTGCTCGAACTCGAGTTCATAGCAGATCCACTGGCGCCAGAAGAAGAGCTGGTCAGCAACGCATGCGACTTCTTCAAGGGCGCTAACTGGATTTCCGCAGACGAGACAGGCTACAGCGTGGTTGATCTGAAGGCCATAAAATCGGTTTCCTCACTCATAAGAGACCTCACCAGCGTGTATTACGTGGTCCTGCTGGCGCTGGACGGACTGGAAGATAAACCCATGGCCCAGAAGGAATTTATCAAGTCGCTAGGCAAGAGACTGGAATCGATAAATTTCGAGGAAGGCCAGATCAAACCGACCCTCCCATCGGTTACGGTGAATAACGCCCTCAACCGTCTGGATGAAATGAAGATCATCGAATTCATGGCTTCCAAAAAGACGATACAGGGCCTGGTTGACCCGTTGAGACGCGACCTTGCGCTTGAGCGCCTGGGGCGTCTGATCGGCGTGAGGCCATCAGCTAATGCCCGGAAAGACTGATCAGTCGCCTGTTTCCGGATTGCCCGCAAGATGGTCAATGTAGACAACACTCTGAAATATTTGATGAATTGACTAGACGATCCGCCATGGCAGCGTACATCGGCGTGTTCGATTCACGCCCAGAAATAATGTTGACAACTTCCGGCTTAGGAGTTATTGTTGTGGCTTGCGTCGGGGCGTAGCGCAGCCTGGTAGCGTACCTGAATGGGGTTCAGGTGGTCGCTGGTTCAAATCCAGTCGCCCCGACCAGCCTTCCTTAAAAGAAATCCAATACCTAACAATTTG
>CALDNG010000281.1 GCA_937915285.1 uncultured Desulfomonile sp.
TGGCCGAAACCTATATGGGTAAGCCTGTTTATCCCGCTCTTAACACAACTTTCGTGGGCGGTTCGAAAAAAGAAGGATATTATGTTGAGCGTTGCCAGACATGTGGTGACTGCAAACTTTATTATACAGCTGGTATTTGTCCTATAGCCAGGTGTTCAAAAAGCCTGCTGAACGGGCCCTGTGGAGGATCAACAAAAGGTAAGTGCGAAATTAATCCTGAAGTTGATTGCGCATGGCAGTTAATAATAGATCGTCTTAAATCACTGGATCAAATGGACCGCTATGAAAATTTCATGGCGGCCAACGACTGGAGACACAATCGAGATGGAGGCCCACGCACAATGATCAGGGAGGACTTTCAGAGATGAGCGTAGAATATAAATCGGGCAGTAACTTGGAAAAAGTACTCAAGGCTGGACATTTTGCAGTTACCGGCGAATGTGGTCCGCCTCGTGGAGCCGATCCTGAAGTCATCAAGAAAAAAGCCGCTCTGCTCAGAGATAGCGCAGACGCGTTTAACATAACCGACAACCAGACCTCCGTGGTCCGCATGTCATCCATTGCCGCTTCCGTCTTGATGATTCAGGAAGGAATGGAACCGGTAATGCAAATGGTCTGCAGAGACAGGAACAGAATCGCCATGCAGAGCGACATCCTTGGAGCCTGTTCACTGGGTATCAAGAACATGCTGTGCCTGTCAGGCGACCACCAGAAGTTCGGTGATCATCCTCAAGCCAAGAACGTTTTCGACCTTGATTCAATACAGTTGATCAACACAGTGAAGACCATGCGAGACGAAGGTAAATTTCAGGGCGGTCAGGAAATCAAGGGCGCTCCCAAACTGTTCATAGGCGCTGCTGAAAATCCCTTCGCCGATCCTTTCGAGATCCGCGTCCCCAGGCTCGCCAAGAAAGTGGCCGCCGGCGTCGATTTCATCCAGACACAGTGCATTTTCAATCTCGCCAAATTTGAACTGTGGATGAAACAGGTTGTGGATCGCGGGCTTCATGAAAAAGTGTATATTCTTGCAGGCGTAACTCCTTTCAAGTCTTTCGGAATGGCCAAATACATGGCTAATAATGTGCCTGGAATGGATGTTCCTGAAGACCTGCTCAAACGCATGAAGGACACCCCCAAAGAAAAACAGGCCGAGGAAGGTATAACCATAGCTGTGGAAACCATTGCGAAGCTTAAAGCTATGTCGGGAGTGGCCGGTATTCATATCATGGCCATTGAATGGGAAGAAAAAGTAGGAGAAATAGCTCAGAAAGCTGGACTATTGCCCAGACCGAAGGTCTAGGATTTAACATTTACTGTTTTTCCCGTTGCCAACACCAAGGCAGTGGCTTATTACAGCTACTGCCTTTTTTGCAGACCTTGATTTTCTTCCACAAGGGGCTGGTCGGTGTACGAAGAGAAGAAACAGGAGTTATTAAAACTCTTTAATGAAATTGCTCCAATTGCCAAATTTTTTGGAATGATCCTCAGTTTTGACGACTTGGCACGGGCTATTCTTGATCTACCTTACAACCCTAAACTTAATCACTCCCTTGGGGGAATCCATGGAGGTGTCTATGCGACCATGCTGGATAACGCAGGTTGGTTCGCATCAGCAGTGACTCACGAGAAATCATGCTGGGTGGCGACTTCAGAGATGTCATTCCATCTGTTTGCGCCAGTGGCCGAAACCAATTTGAAGGCAATAGGAACCGTGATCAAGTCTGGCAAACGCCAGGATGTATGTGAAATGCGCCTCTACGACGGGGATAATCAATTAGTTGCCCATGTAACCGGGACTTTCATTATATTGCCGTCGGTTCCGCTGAGAAAATAGGCCCATGGGGTTCACCTCTATCTATTCTATTGTTGGCAATAAGACGTCCTGATGAAAAACAAGGCCCTAATAATCGAGATTCATAACATTCAGCGCATTTTTCTCGATAAAATCTCTTCTTGGTTCAACCTGGTCTCCCATTAATGTAGAAAATATTTCGTTAGCCTTTATTGCGTCATCGACGTTCACCTGCAGGATTTTCCTGTTTTCGGGATTCATTGTGGTTTCCCAAAGCTGTTCCGGATTCATTTCACCCAGACCTTTGTAGCGCTGGATCGAAATTTTCTTGCGACCATGTTCTATGACGGTTTCCACTAGTTTGGAAAACGAGTCGAAAGCCGTTGATACCCCGTCTGATTCCAACGTATAAGGTGGAGCGCCAAGAGCGTTTAATTTATTGTTTATGGACAAAACTTCCTGAAATGAAGGAGAATCGATAATTTCATAATCGACATAGGTAGTCCGGTTGAGTCCGTTACGCCTTGTTCTCAGTTCGATGAGATATTTTGATTCCTCTTCATCCTGTTCAATCCTGGTTTCCAGAATTGCTATTTCAGGATGTTTCTTTTCTATTTTCGCGACAGTTTTATCGAGCACATCCTGGGCATTTTCCATGGTATCCAGACTGTTTGACGCCAGTCCTGTCTCAAGCAAAGCTTTGAAGACATGGCTATCCATGTTTTTTCGTTCAAACAGTTCCAGGATTTTCTCCATTCTCAACAGGTTCTTGATCAAATTGACAAGGACCAAGCCTTCTACGTACTCGCCTCCACTTTTCAAAACCTTTACGTTCTCCAGCCCGTAGCCAAGCACTACGTCATCAAGGTTGCTTTCGTCTTTAATGTAAAACTCCTCTTTGCCTTTCTTAATTTTAAACAGCGGCGGCTGCGCAAAGTAAAGGTAACCTCTGTGTACAACTTCCGGAACACATCTGAAAAAGAAGGTCAACAGAAGTGTCCTGATGTGAGCGCCATCGACATCGGCATCAGTCATGATGATTATTTTGTGATAACGAATCTTGGATATATCGAAATCCTCTTCACCGATACCGGTTCCCAGAGCTGTGATGAGTGTTCTTATTTCAGCGCTTTGAACAATTTTGTCGAATCTGGCTTTTTCAACGTTAAGTATCTTGCCTTTAAGCGGAAGAATTGCCTGGAATTTTCTGTCCCTTCCCTGTTTTGCCGAACCTCCGGCCGATTCTCCCTCAACAAGAAAAAGTTCAGAACCTATAGGGTCTTTCTCCTGGCAATCTGCAAGTTTTCCGGGAAGAGCGGCTGATTCCAGGGCGCTTTTTCGGCGTGTCAGTTCTCTCGCCTTTTTGGCGGCTTCCCGGGCCCTTCCTGCTTCTATCGCCTTATTTATTATCCACTTGGCTGTGTTGGGATTTTCTTCCAGGTATTCAGATAACTTGTCATTCACAAGTTGCTCGACTATACCCTTGATATCCATGTTGCCAAGTTTGGATTTTGTCTGACTATCAAACTGTGGACTGAGCATTCTAACGCTTAAGATTGCCGCAAGTCCTTCTCTGAGATCATCTCCCGTGATTGTGAGTACTGTCTTGCCGTTTTTCAGCAATCCATGGGAATTGGCGTACTGATTTATTGTCCTGGTCAGGGCTGCCCTGAATCCTGATACGTGGGTTCCGCCTTCGAATGTGTTTATATTATTGCAATATGACAACAGCGTTTCTGAATAGCCATCATTATACTGTATGGCGCATTCGACCCAGTTTCCGTCTTTTTCACTACTGATGAATATGGTGTTGCCTTCCATAGTCTTGCGAGCCCTGTTCAAATGCTCCACAAAAGAAACTATCCCACCTTCAAATTCAAAGACAACATTTTGTTTCTGTGAACGTTCGTCGTCAAAACTGATTGAAAGCCCTTTATTAAGAAATGCCAGTTCACGCAGCCTTGACGCTATGGTGTCATAATTAAGTTCAGCAGCTCCAAATACTTCCTGGTCAGGCTTGAATGTTATTTTCGTGCCGTTGCGCTTTGTAGTTCCTACAATCTCAAGGTCAGTAACTTTCTTGCCTCTCCTGTAAATCTGTCTGAAAACCTGGCCACCTCTACGTATTTCGAGCTTTAATAGTTCCGACAATGCATTAACAACTGAAACGCCTACCCCATGGAGACCGCCGGAAACCTTGTAGGTGTCGCTGTCGAATTTTCCGCCTGCGTGCAGAATTGTCATTACTACTTCCGCGGCAGGAACCTTTTCTGTAGGATGCATATCGGTCGGAATGCCCCGTCCGTCATCTTCAATAGTTACCGAAGAATCGAGATGAACTACTACTGAAATATTCCTGCAGTACCCGGCTAGCGCTTCATCCACCGAATTGTCGACGACTTCCCAAACTAACTGATGAAGTCCCTCTGTTCCGGTGTTCCCAATGTACATGCCAGGAGTGTTCCGAACAGCTTCCAGACCATCCAGCACCTTTATGTGTTCAGCTCCGTAGAGTTGCTTTTCACCGTTATCAGTCAAAGTTTCTCCCTCTAATATTTCTGACGGGTTGTATCTCTGTTATTTTCTCATCGGCATGACAATGTTGAAATAGTCCTGTTCAGGATCAGGCTTTATAATAACCGGGGCGCCTTCCTTATGATATTCCAGTGAAATCCTGTCGGAAGAAATTACGCTCAGAGCGTCAAGTAAGTATAGCACATTGATAATTATATTGACCTCATTGCCATCAAATTCCATTTCCATTGAATCTTCGGCTGATCCAAGATCCGGATTGTTGACACTCATGTTGAGTTCGCCACTTTTTAGAGTAACACTTATACCCCTGTTCCTGTCTGACGTCAGTATTCCTACCCTTTTCAGGGACTGAACCAGACTATTCTTGTCTATGAAGGCTTTCTGGCCGGAAGTTTGAGGGATGACCTTGTTGTAGTCTGGATAGTCGCCGTCGATAAGACGAACCGCCATAATGGCGCGTTCCGTTTTAACCACAAGGTTTTTCTTTTCAAATCCGAACTGTATTTTCTGTTTCATATTCTCGAGAAATCTCTTCAGTTCAGTGAGCCCCTTTTTAGGGGCAATGAATCTCGTATCAACAGGAAGGTCTATCTCCGTTTCTATAAGCGCCAACCGGTGTCCATCAGTGGAGATTAGTTTGGTTTTGTCATTGTCCTTCTCAAAGAGGATTCCATTCAAGTTATAGCGAGAATCATCGTTGGACGCCGCAAAAAGCGTTTTATCCAGCATTCTTATCAACGCCTCTGATTCTACTTCGGATGTTTCTACCGACGAATAATCAGCCCAGGCGGGAAAATTAGCGGCATCCATTCCTGCAAGATCAAAAGATGATGGACCTGATATAATATTGACTCGATACCTTTCGTTGGACGTGACCGAAATTGGTCCACCTCTAACTTCTTTAATTATTTCATAAAACTTTTTGGCAGGAATG
>CALDNG010000282.1 GCA_937915285.1 uncultured Desulfomonile sp.
GCGTCGTCCGTAAGCCCTGGCGTTATAACCCTCGTCACTTCCCTCTTTACTATCCCCTTGGCGTCGCGAGGATTCTCAATCTGGTCGCACACTGCCACTCGCTCACCAGCAGCCAGAAGTTTTGATATGTAATTGGAGGCAGCGTGGTGGGGAAATCCACACATCGGAACTTTCTCTTCCCTGTTACGATCCCTAGTTGTTAACGAAATATTTAGTATTTTAGAGGCCTTCTTCGCATCATCAAAAAACATCTCATAAAAATCCCCCATCCTGAACAAAAGAATCGCATCAGGATGTCGACTCTTTTGGTCGCTATACTGGAGCATCATGGGAGTAATGTTGTGGGGGGCGCTCATCAGGTCTTTCATTTTCAGAATTGAATGAGGTTTACTCTATGAAATCTCTCTCGTCCGACACATCTAGTGACCGCTGTTATTTTTGTTGATGCAGACCAAGGAGTACAAAGACTTTTCTACAACATAAATTTCTGAACTCCAAGTATCTGGAGCGCCTTGACCACTGTGAGTCGAAATTTATGCGAACCTTAATGGTTGACATTGACGAAATACATTATTACATATAATAATGTAACATTTCAGAAGGACAAACGGTTCATGGATCCACGACTAAACGATGCATGCTGCCCCGATAAGCCTCATCTAAAAGATCGTCCGCTTATTTCCGACAACATGGCTAAAAAAGTTGAGTCTCTATTCAAACTCCTGTCAAACGCCACTCGACTCAGGATGTTGCACGCCCTGACTATTAAAGGTGAGATGGGAGTAAGTGAGCTATCGTCAAAAATTGGCATGAAACCTCAGGCAGTGTCCAATCAGCTACAAAAGATGATGGACAGAGGCGTACTCACCCAGCGCCGAGACGGACTCAGGGTGATCTATTCCATCCGGGATTCCTGTGTAATAGGGCTTCTGGAACAGGGACTCTGCCTGATTGAAGACTTGCAAACCGATCAGTGACCAGGGGTTTATATTAGGATGAGCATTCAATTTTTGGATACAAGTGGGCCTAAACGGCCTGTAAATAGCTCGCTAGAGCTGGATCTAACGGCTTTATCATCACAGGGCACGACTTGATGTTCAGTCAAGGAGACTCAGTTGAGTCCTCCAAGCATCAACCAACCTTTTGTGACAGGAGTTATCGAGACGGCTGCAGGAAAAATACCGGTCGTCTCAAGGGTGATAACTTTAAAGGACCGTTTGGGCTCGATGAAAGTCCGTTGCGGAATCGGCCGGAGTTCTTATCGCGTTGATCCAGGGTTGTATGCTTTGGGAAACCCGGATTCAGAGTCCGAGATTTTGGTCACAGCCAATTACAAGCTCACGTTTGACACACTCAGGGCATGCGTTGGAGAGCGATCATTCTGGTTGCTGGTTTTGGACACACATGGGGTCAATGTCTGGTGCGCGGCCGGGAAGGGGACTTTTGGCACAGATCAACTCGTTAGCAGGATAGGATCGTCCCGCTTGCACTTACTCGTAAGACACAGGAGCCTGATAGTTCCACAATTGGCGGCTCCGGGAATATCTGCTTGGGAAGTCAAGAAGATGTCGGGATTCAAAGTGATTTTTGGGCCAGTTGAATGCCTTGATTTGGCTGAATTTATGGACAATGGATTGGTGGCGTCCCGGTCAATGCGGTTTAAAAATTTCGGTCTTGCAGACAGAGCCACGCTCATTCCAGTGGAATTGTTGCACTCGATGAAGATAGGAGTGTGTTTCAGTTTTCTCAGTCTGATCCTGGGTGGATTTTTGGGACAAAATCATTTTTTTGAAAACGCTGTCAAATATGGCGGAGTGATGAGCGCGGCTATTTTCATCGGCATATTTTCCGGGGCAGTCCTTGGCCCATTGCTTTTGCCGTGGCTTCCGAGTCGTTCTTTTGCGGCAAAGGGCGCCGTAATTGGGATGATTACACCTATGACCATTTTGGCTCTAACCAAAGGATTTCTTGATTCTACATGGTCTCTTTGGGAGGCCGGGACAATATTTATGGTGTCTATGGCGGCGGCGTCCTGTTTGACAATGAATTTTACGGGCTCTTCTGTTTTTACTTCTTTATCCGGCGTCAGGAAGGAAATGAAATGGGCAATCCCTTTTCAGATAGTGGTTCTTGCATGTGGCCTGGTAGCCTGGGCGGTGTCATTTTTGGCGGAGTAAAATAGGCTGGAACAATGAAAAAGATGCTGTATCTCAAAAATGTGAGCACACTAAGCTTCAACCGCGACTTGTGCACGGGGTGCGGGACATGCCTGGAGGTTTGTCCAAGGGAAGTGTTTGCTCGGATTAATGGAGCTGTTCAGGTGGTGGAGCCGGACGCATGCATGGAATGTGGGGCATGTTCAAAAAACTGTCCCGTCCATGCTGTTTTTGTCAAATCCGGGGTGGGGTGCGCTCTTGCGGTAATAAACTCCGCTTTGGGGCGAAAAAGCTCTTCGTGTTGTTGTGTTCTGGACTCTGAGGATCAATCTCCATGTTGCTCATCCAACAAGTCTTCAGGCTGTTGCTGAACAAAAATTAGCCAGCGGTTTTCTTCTCCCGTCAGACTTCATAACCGTACCTGATAAAATTGTCCCGCCATCTACCTGCAACAAGCGCTTTTTCTTCACTGGAAAGTTGATATGAGTTTTTTCGATAATCTCTAAGAGACTCAACATACCTGTTCAGTCTTTGCCTAACAGTTTCAAAGTTTTTAATATCCAGTCTTTGATAAATTTGGGAGATGGTTTGCACCGGGTCATGATCAAGATCCTCGTATTTTACCTCCACCAATGCGTTAGGCTTCAGCAAAGCTTTGTCTTTTTCAAATAAATCAAAAAGCCTCGTGTACCACGACAGTATAGTTTCCCGGACCATATCTTCCGAGGCAACCTGAAGGTGCACATGGGCAAATGAATCTTTCCAGAGTTTTCTCGTAGACTTATAAACATTATATGGATTTCGAACTATGTGAATGAACTGGGCGTCGGGATACATCTCGAGCAACAGCTTCATTCTCCCCATGTGAGGCGGGGATTTGAAAAGTAGTCTGCCTCCCTCAGAGAGGCTCATTTTTTTCACAAAAGTCGACATGCTCTTCTTCCATGCGAACAGAGCGTCGAGGGACCAATCCGACGGATCAACAGACGTATATTCTTCAGGAGCAGTGCGAGGGAAAAGTAGTTTCATATATGGGGAAACAAGAGAACTGGCTGCCAGAGCGAATTCGTCTTCATGGGGGGCCTCAGCGGAGAAAACCACCTCGTCCATTGGCCTTTTTGGAGGGGCTATCAAATTAAAAATGAAGTTCGCCACCTGGCTGTACAGAAAATGATTGGGAAAAGAAGCCTGATATGCGGTTGGTGATGAAAAGCTTGAATCAAGGCTCATCAGATTGTGTAGATGAGTAGTGCCGCTCCTCCAATGCCCCACTATGAATAACGGGCTCGACTCCACCTTAAATTCATCGATTTCCCTGGAGTTAAAGAAGGTCTCGCAAACCCCGAGCATGCTGTTAAAAACTCCCAGACCGCTTAAAAAGGCCAATCGACCGTAACATGGGGGGTCAATTTGAAAATCGTTTAGAATTATGGCCTTGAAAAGTGTTTTCAAGGTCATTCCAGGTATTATCTGGGGACGGAATCTCAAATTATTTAATGATGCCAATTAAATACTACCTTGCTTCATTTCTTAACCTTTTACTATAGCATAACTGGACAAAAAATGGCATTCGACAGCATCAAAATCGCAAGCCCGATGACGGAACCTTTTGGGGGCAAGAATCAACACGGACTTGATTTATAGTAGCGATGGTGTAAAAAGGAGTTTTGCCACAGGCGAGTCAATCACTTAACAACATGTACAAACTTTGTGTGAGTCTATGAGTAACGCCATACACAGGAGGACTTGATGGCCTTTCGAGGAAAAGTGTGGAAGTTCGGAGACGATGTTAATACCGATGAAATAATTCCGGCCAGATATTTGAGCTTCACAGACCCAGAAAAACTGGCGGAGCATGTAATGGAAGACGCTGACCCAAGTTTTCCAGGGAAAGTCTCAAAGGGTGACATATTAGTCGCAGGAAAAAACTTTGGTTGTGGCTCTTCCAGGGAACACGCGCCGGTCGCCATCAAGGGCGCAGGAATAGCTTGCGTAATAGCTTCAGGATTCGCCAGGATCTTTTATAGAAACGCTTTCAATATGGGTCTGCTCATCCTCGAATCACCCGAGGCATCTGACAAAATTAGAGAGGGAGATGTGATCGAGGTTGATCAGAAGCTCGGCATTATTCACAACACGACGTCAGGGGAAACTTTTCAGGTTACCCCCATTCCCGCTTTCATGGATGAGTTGTTAAGCGATGGCGGGCTTGTCGAGCATATCAAGAAATCGGCCTCTCCTAGATGAGCCATTTTGGCCTGCCTTGGTTGAGGGCTTTTTGGGAATAGCGATTAATTTGGCCACGGACTTTCTTTTATGTTAAGCTTCTGGAAAAAGGGTTTCATTACCTTAGCTTGCACGCTGTCAGAAATGCTCAGACTCTTGGAGCATCCTGGCGCAACGTCGCCGGTTCTGCGGCAAAGCTTGATGGTCTGCCCTGACACTAGCGGAGGTTCTCCAAAGTGCGCGTCTTAATGATTACGCCTGAGGCTACCCCTTTCGCCCAGACCGGCGGTTTGGGAGAAGTATTACAGGCTTTACCAGTTGAACTGGCCGGTCTCGGTGTGGAAATAGATGTTTTAATGCCTAAATATCGCGGTATAACCGACGAGAAATTTGACATACACAAGACTGATATAAATATAGAAGTAACCCTAAACGCGAAACTGGTCAGCGCTGGCCTCTGGATTCACCAGACCTCCAGTGGGGCGAGGTATATTTTTGTCGACTGTCCTGAGTATTTCGATCGCGAGAATCTTTACGGAACACCTGATGGTGATTATGACGACAATGCCGAGAGATTCGTTTTCCTGACCCGCGCTGCAATTGAAGTGTCTCTGGCCACCAATACCCATTACGACGTGTTTCATTCTCATGATTGGCAGGCCGCTCTAACTCCTGTTTATTTGAGAACGCTGTATGCCGGTGAGTCCGGTTTGCAGGAGAGCGCAGCTGTGATGACGATACACAATTTGGGTTATCAGGGAATCTTCTGGCACCTGGACATGCCACTGGTTGGGGTGGGCTGGGAATTTTTTACCCCAAGCCACATGGAATTTCACGGAAAACTCAATTTCCTCAAGAGTGGGATAGTCTTTGCCGACGAAGTAAATACGGTTTCCAGAGGCTACAGGAACGAAATACTGACACCTGAGTTTGGGTTCGGACTGGAGGGAGTACTCCAGGAAAAGGGTGAGAGACTTTCGGGAATTCTTAACGGTGTCGATTACACAATATGGAACCCAGAGACAGACACACTTATCCATGCCAATTATTCGCATGAAAACCTGTTAGGCAAGGCAAAGTGCAAAACAGACCTCCAAAAACTGGCTTCCCTGCCTGAAAGCCCTTCCGTGCCGGTAATAGGGATGGTCAGCAGGTTGTCCAGTCAAAAAGGGGTTGATCTACTTCTGGAGGTAATACCTTCTCTCGTCGGAAAAGATGTTCAGCTTGTCCTCCTCGGGACTGGTGACGCTCACTTCCAGAAGGCTTTTTCAGATCTGAATCAGCAATATGGAGACAAAATAGCCACCTTTTTGAGTTACGACTACTTCCTTGCTCACAAGATCTTTGCCGGCTCGGACATACTTCTGGTACCGTCGAGATATGAGCCTTGCGGACTCAACCAGCTTTATGCCCTGAAATACGGAACTGTGCCGGTGGTTAGATCAACAGGTGGTCTGATGGACACCGTGGAGGAATTTGATCCTGATAACGATACCGGGACCGGTTTCAGGTTCATCTCACCTGCTCCGTTTGAATTCGAGGACGCTATCAATCGCGCCCTTGATTTATACAGTTCTGATCCTGAAATCTGGCAAAGACTAATGATTAGGGGTATGAAGAGGGATTTTTCCTGGAATCGTTCAG